>CAZZPR010000015.1:0-48659 GCA_964655655.1 uncultured Desulfobacteraceae bacterium
ATAATGTCTTGTTTTAACTGTATATTATTTTTTCCACTGTAGAAGATCAGTTTAATTGTATAAAATCCTCCGTTAATTCTGACCTTAAGAGGCTTTACGATGGGGAAAGGAATCCTGAAGGGGTAACCATCGGACCGGAAAATGTCTTCACCATTTCAAACGAGGCAAAGGAAAAGATTCTTGACACCTTTGCGTTGACCTCCAGAGAGGATGCTGCCAGGATTCTCGACCAGGTAACAGAAGCCCTGAACCTGATAGACGGCATGATGCAGGGCCCCGGGGGGTTTAAAGATGCAGACGGCTTCAAGGACCTGGAAAAGCTGGATAAGCTGAAAGGGCTTATCCAGGGTTTGTCCAAAAGAATGGGCCTGGGTCCCGAAGATTCAAAAGGGTTTGGAGAACCCGGAACAGCTCAGGGCCGGGGTTCAGTCGGTGAAGATGCAACTACCTCAGGCGAAGCACCGGGTGAGGCCCGGGGTATAGATTCAGAGCATATGCAGTACCGGGAATCCGGAGACAAGGGCCCGGGACAAGATGCAAAGGGTTTTGCCGCATCACAGGAAATCCTGGACCAGGAAGTGCCGGAAACGGAGGAATCCCGAAAACCGGAAGACGTTGAAGAGACCCTAGAGGAGGTGGAGCTAGACGAAGAGGAGATTTCTGAAGAGGAGGCGGATGAGTTGGAAGAGGCGGGGGAACTGGAAGATGAAACGGAATCAGAAGAAGAGGAAGAACCGGAAGAAGCGGAAGAGCTCGAAGCCGAAGAGGAGCTGGCAGAGGTTGCTGATGAAATAGAAGAAGCCGAAGAAGAAGAGGAGGAGATTCCGGAAGGGGAGGCGGAGGAAATAGAAGACGAAGAAGATCTGGAAGAGGCTGAGGACGAAGCGGCACTTGAGGAAGCCGGGGAAGATGAGATTCCCGAAGAAGAGGAAGATGATGAAGATCAACTGGAGGAAATAGCAGAGGATTTGGAGGTGGAACAAGGGGAGGCGGAAGCAGGGGAAGGCGCCGGAGAGGAAGGGGGAGAAGGGGATAAGCAGAACGAGGGAGAATACGGTTTAAAATACAGTAAGCAGGGCCCTTACGATATCGACCAGGTAACAGAAGCCCTGAACCTGATAGACGGCATGATGCAGGGCCCCGGGGGGTTTAAAGATGCAGACGGCTTCAAGGACCTGGAAAAGCTGGATAAGCTGAAAGGGCTTATCCAGGGTTTGTCCAAAAGAATGGGCCTGGGTCCCGAAGATTCAAAAGGGTTTGGAGAACCCGGAACAGCTCAGGGCCGGGGTTCAGTCGGTGAAGATGCAACTACCTCAGGCGAAGCACCGGGTGAGGCCCGGGGTATAGATTCAGAGCATATGCAGTACCGGGAATCCGGAGACAAGGGCCCGGGACAAGATGCAAAGGGTTTTGCCGCATCACAGGAAATCCTGGACCAGGAAGTGCCGGAAACGGAGGAATCCCGAAAACCGGAAGACGTTGAAGAGACCCTAGAGGAGGTGGAGCTAGACGAAGAGGAGATTTCTGAAGAGGAGGCGGATGAGTTGGAAGAGGCGGGGGAACTGGAAGATGAAACGGAATCAGAAGAAGAGGAAGAACCGGAAGAAGCGGAAGAGCTCGAAGCCGAAGAGGAGCTGGCAGAGGTTGCTGATGAAATAGAAGAAGCCGAAGAAGAAGAGGAGGAGATTCCGGAAGGGGAGGCGGAGGAAATAGAAGACGAAGAAGATCTGGAAGAGGCTGAGGACGAAGCGGCACTTGAGGAAGCCGGGGAAGATGAGATTCCCGAAGAAGAGGAAGATGATGAAGATCAACTGGAGGAAATAGCAGAGGATTTGGAGGTGGAACAAGGGGAGGCGGAAGCAGGGGAAGGCGCCGGAGAGGAAGGGGGAGAAGGGGATAAGGTCACCGGGGACTCCGGAGCACATATCGGGGAGGGGTTTGAGGAAGAACGCGGCAAGGAGCCTCCTGCAAAGATCTTGGCTGAAAAGTTCGATAACTACCTTGGTGCTATAGACAAGTTCTACAACCAGTATGTGCTTATCCCCAAAGGGGAATATATTGTGGGAGTCAAGAATCCCCTGAGAGAGGAGAGAAAAGAGTCAAAGGTATATTTAGAATCATTTTATATGGGAAGGTTTCCTGTTACCAATGCATTATTTGAGATATTTGTTGAAAGGACAGGGTATTTAACCACTGCGGAGAAAATCGGATACAGCACGGTTTATCATGGAAGATCCAGAAAAACCGTTGACAAGGGTACGGGATTGAAGGTGGTGACCCTTAATTCAGGACTTACCAATAAAGTGGTAAAAGGAGCCTGCTGGTATCAACCTTTGGGCCCCGGCACCACGTTGCATGACAAGAGAAACCATCCGGTAGTACATATAAGCCTGGAGGATGCAATGGCCTTTGCGGCCTGGACCGGAAAGCGTCTTCCCACCGAGGACGAATGGGAAACGGCTGCAAGAACTGCCAATGGATATATTTATCCCTGGGGAAACAGTTGGAAAGAGAAGGCTTGCAACATAGAGGAGTGCAATACAGGTGATACCGAGCCGGTGGACAAGTACCTGGAATTCGGGAATGATTCGGAAATTGTAGATACCCTGGGAAATGTTCTGGAATGGACCATGGATCCCTGTGATCCTCCCCCGTATGTGAAGGACGGTAAAAGTTACCATATTGTTAAGGGAGGAAGTTGGATATCGGGAAACGATATATGCCTTTTTAATAGGTTTAAATTGGAGCCTTTTTTCCATTCTAATATCCTGGGTTTCAGGTGTGTTGCATATTAGGGGGCAATAATTTTTTAACGAATTGGATTACCCCCCCCCCCCCATAACCTTATAAAGATTTGCCCCTTTCCGAAAAGCAATATTTCAGTAGATGTTGCCTTTCCCTTCTTACCAACCCTTCCCCGGTACCAAAAGGGAGATCCCGGGTACCTCTTTTTTTAAACGTATCCGGTTTTGCATGATCTTTCCAGGTGCTCCCAAGGCGGACTCCGGGACAACCCTTTTCACAGTCTATATCCCCTGAAAGATGGTGGTGCTTTTCTCCTGTTCCGGGTCTCCAGGGCTGGTCTTTTTGCTGGTCGCTGGATACTGGTTACTGGTCACTTGATGCTGGAAAGAAAAAAAGAAGGTGTTTTTTGTAAAACCAGCATCCAGAAACGAGAAACAAGAAACCAGAATATGGTAAGTCACAGAAAAGAACGGCGCCCTTCCCGACAGTCACATCCGAAAAGCACTACCATCTTTTTTTTCGAAGTTATAAATATCTCAAAAGAAATATCATGGGTTAAAAACGAGGTAAACTCTTGGGTTGGCGTTTGAGAGGTGGACTGAATCCATTTGGCCGTTTTTGATTGACAAACAATTTTTCATCTATTTTAATTACAGCTTTATTTAACAGGCAAAAATAGGGATAAATAAATAATATGAGAGGGTAGAATGCCGGTTTCCGAAAAGATAAGGGAATCCATAGAAAAGGCCTCCTGGGTGAGGAAAATGTTCGAGGAGGGGATTGCCAGAAAGGACAAATACGGAATGGAAAACGTATTTGATTTCAGCCTCGGTAATCCCAATATTGATCCACCGGAGGGATTTAAAAAGGCATTAAGAGATGCTGCCGGTAATTCCTCTCATGGCGTACACAGGTATATGCCCAATTCCGGCTTTTTCGAAACAAGAAAGGCGGTTGCTGATTATTTAAGCAGGCTAAATGAATTACCCCTTGAGCCGGAAGATGTTTTAATGACAGTAGGGGCCAGCGGGGCCTTGAATATCGCCTTAAAGACCATCCTTAATCCCGGTGAAGAGGTAATTGTACCCGCACCCTATTTTGTGGAATATAATTTTTATATTGATAATCATGGCGGTATTCCAAGAATAATTAATACAAAACCGGATTTTTCCCTGGACATCGAGGCCATCGAGGAGGCCATAGTACCAAAGACAAAGGCGGTATTAATAAACAACCCGAACAATCCCACAGGCAAGGCATACGGAAGGGATGAACTCCTCAGGCTGGGGGAGGTATTGACCAGGCAAAGCAGGAGGCTGGGAGAACCCATATACCTTATTGCAGATGAGCCATACCGGAAGATAGTATACGACGGCTTTACGTGTCCCCAGGTATTCCAGGCCTACAGAGAGAGTTTTCTGGCAACATCTTTTTCCAAGGACCTTGCCCTGCCCGGGGAAAGAATAGGGTATCTGGCCGTACACCCGGAGATGAGAGATAAAGAGATAATCCAGGAAGGCCTGGTTTTATGCACCAGAACTCTTGGTTATGTCAATGCACCGGCCCTGATGCAAAGGATTATTCCTGGGCTTTTGGAATGCAGTGTTGACGTAGATCAGTACCAAAAAAAAAGAGATACGCTCTGTGAGGGCCTTAAATCAGCAGGCTATAAATTCAACAAGCCGCAAGGAACCTTTTACCTGTTTCCGGAAACCCCTGTAGAGGATGATGTTAAATTCGTGCAAGATCTCCAGGAGGAAAACATACTCACGGTTCCGGGTTCAGGATTCAGGGGTCCGGGCCACTTCCGGATAGCCTTTTGCGTTGAGGATAAGACAATAGAAAGGGCCCTCCCTGGCTTTGCCAGGGTTATGAACAAGTACAGATAGGTGTTTAAAAGATGTATTCAAGGGTAATTTTGCTCAGGTTTCCCAGGAAGATCGTAAACGAGGCCATTGTAGTCAACCTCGTTAAAGAATATGACCTTACCTTTAATATATTAAAGGCCACGATATATCCCAGAAAGGAAGGCCTGATGGTCATGGAATTGAGGGGCAATCGGAAGAATTTCCAGTCAGGCATGAAGTATCTTAGGAGTATGGGTGTTAAGGTCCAAAACATAAGCCAGGATATACGGAAGAACGAGGAAAAATGTTTTCATTGCGGCGCCTGCACAGCGGTATGCCCTACCGGGGCGCTTTACATTGAAAGGCCGGATATGACGGTAGCCTTTGATCAATATAAGTGCAGCGCATGTGAGCTGTGTGTACTGGCTTGCCCTGCCAAGGCCATGGAGGTTAATTTCGACAGGGCCCTTATCGAATAAAAACCTTACGATAATTTTTCGCAGACAACATCCTTGCAAAACATGAGATTTTGGCCCCCAAAAAGTTGGTGGTGCTTTTTTAAGTGAACATACTGGAGCCCCGGAACCGGGGGAAAGTGCCAACATCTTTTGAAATTTTTTTCCTGTTTTCAACCCTCGCTACGTTTTCTACTGCACAATCTGGGTCAAAAGCCGACATTATAATTGCCCAAAGGTTGACATCCCATGAATAAAAATATAAAATTTCATATTCAGAAAAACGGAGGCAAAAAGTATGAAAATTTCCGAGAGAGGTCAGGTTACAATTCCTAAATCCCTTCGAGATCGATTTGGGCTCCATATGAATGTGGAGATCGAGATTGTTCCCACAAAGAACGGCGTATTGATGCGTAAAAGAAGTCGATTTAAACATCCGGTGGACCGGGTTTTCGGGATTCTCAAAAAACCTTCCGATTCTGATAAGTACATCGAGGAGGTCAGAGGTAGATGATATCCGCTGTAGACACTAATATTTTACTTGACGTTTTCCTACCGGATAAACGATTCGCCGAACAATCGGCCAATCTCCTCAAGAGGGCATATGACGAAGGTGCTTTACTTATCTGCGATATTGTTTATGCAGAGCTGGCCCCCCAGTTCAATGACAGGGACACGCTGGACAATGCCCTGAACATCTTAAATATATCCATATCACCATCTTCTCCCGAGGTGGCATTTCTTGCAGGTGAGAGGTGGGGCCTCTACAGAAAAGCAGGGGGGACGAGGAGGCGAATCATCACTGGTTTCCTGATAGGTGCGCACGCAGCGGTTAAGGCGGAACGTTTTCTGACCAGGGACCGGGGATTATACAAATCCTGTTTTAAAGAGTTGGTTATTCTCTCATAAATAACTAAAGCAAAAACACCACTATTTGCACCTGCCTTACCACCGCCCGCTTAACAGCTGTGTTCAAGGTTGATGGCTTCGTAAAAAGTCCAACTTCTGCGTTGCGCTGCATCCTTCGCCTGCCTGCTGCAGGCAGGTCACTGCAGCGTACCATAAGTACGCCTCATTCCTCGGGATTTGCGCGCCTTGAATTTAAATCTTTTTACGAAGCCATCGAATTTCGACTTCTAACGAGTCCGTCAAGGTTATTGGCTGCGCTGAACAGGAACCCAATCGTACTCAAACGCTTTCCCCCCGGGGAAATACAGGATTTACCTTATTTACTTTTAAAATAAAAATTTATATCACGATAAATAACGATTTAGACTGATTTTACCGGTTTGGTTAAACCCAGGTTTGCAATGGTTTACTTCGAGGTCTGGGTTAAAATGTGGGGAATAAATCTAAAAGAAAAATCTGTTTTTAAGTAAATGTAATCAGCAAGCTCGGAATGTTTGTCGTGGGAGTCGGGTAATATGGAGATCAGTGAAGGGAGAAAGAGGGTAGTAATTGAGAATGTAAAACCGGAGCTGAACCAGGGACGTTTTTCAATCAAGCGCGCCGCAGGAGAAAAAGTAACCGTGGAGGCGGATATCTTTGCAGACGGACAGGATTCCGTGGCCGGAGAGCTTTTATTTCGAAGGGGAAGCCAATCCGATTGGCAAAGCTGCCCCCTGACATTCCTGGGCAACGATAGATGGCGGGGCGAATTCACAGTGGAGGAAATCGGAACATATTTTTACACCTTGAGAGCCTGGGTGGACCATTTCAGAACCTGGTGTCATGGAATGATAAAGAAGGCAAATGCCGGGCATGATGTGGAAACCGAGTTCCCCATAGGTGTCGGTCTTCTGGAAGAGGCAGGGGAGCGAGCCAGGGGAGTGGAAAGGAAAAGTCTGCTGAACTGGACAGATCAATTAAAGTCGAATATGTCCCTGGAGGAAAAAACCTTGCTGGTCCTGGACGCCCGGGTGGAGGAATTGGCGGCCAGGTATCCGGATACCAGGCTGGTGGTGGAATATGGGAAAGATCTCCCCGTGGTAGCTGATCGCAAAAAGGCTGGTTTCAGCGCCTGGTACGAGATGTTTCCCCGTTCCTGTTCCCGGAAGCCTGAAAAACACGGAAACTTTAAGGATTGCGAGTCCTGGCTGCCGTATATCTCCAACATGGGATTCGACGTGCTTTACCTTCCTCCTGTTCACCCTATCGGCCGTACTTACAGAAAAGGAAAAAACAATTCCCCGGCAGCCGGACCGGGGGACCCAGGAAGCCCCTGGGCCACAGGCGCCCGGGAAGGAGGGCACAAGTCCGTTCACCCGGAGCTTGGCACCCTGGAAGATTTTAGAAACCTGGTAAAAAAGGCAGGGGATTATGATATCGAGATTGCCATGGACCTGGCATTTAATTGTACCCCGGATCACCCCTATGTAAAAGAACACCCGGAGTGGTTCAGGCACCGTCCGGACGGATCCATCCAGCATGCCGAGAACCCGCCCAAAAAATACCAGGATATCTATCCCTTTGATTTTGAGACCGAACACTGGCGGGAGCTATGGCATGAGCTGAAGAGCATAGTGGATTTTTGGATTGACCAGGGTATTAGAATTTTCCGGATGGACAACCCCCATACCAAGCCCTTTTGTTTCTGGGAATGGCTTATACACGAAACAAAGGAGGCGTATCCCGAGGTTATATTCCTGTCCGAGGCCTTTACCAGGCCCAAGGTGATGTATCGTCTGGCAAAACTTGGGTTTACCCAGTCCTATACCTATTTTGCCTGGAGAAATACATCCCGGGAGATAAGGTGCTATTTTGAAGAGCTTATGGAAACAGAGGCATTGGAGTTTTTCCGTCCCAACCTTTGGCCCAACACCCCGGATATACTCCCCGAGTATCTCCAAATGGGAAAAAGGCCCGCGTTCATGGTCAGGCTTATCCTGGCTGCTACCATAGGGGGCAATTACGGCATCTACGGTCCGGCCTTCGAGCTGTGCGAGAACAGGGCAAAGGAACCTGGAAGCGAGGAATACCTGAACTCCGAAAAGTACGAGATCAAGGACTGGGATATAAACAATCCGGAAAGTCTCAAAGAGCTTATTTCCAGGGTGAACCGCATTCGGAGGGAAAACCCGGCATTTCAATCCACCAGAAATCTCAGGTTTCTTCACTCGGATAACGAAAACCTGCTTTCCTTTACGAGACATACGGATGATTTTTCCAACATCATTCTGGTGGTGGTAAACCTGGACCCGCACCACGTGCATTCGGGGTGGATTACCATTCCTCTCGAGGAAATGGGGCTCAAGCCCGAAGCAGGTTTTCAGGTCCACGATCTTTTAAGTGATTCACGATACCTGTGGAATAGGTCGCGGAATTATGTGGAAATTAATCCCCATATTGTGCCGGCACATATTTTCCGGATAAGACGCCGAATACGTACGGAACGGGATTTCGACTACTTTATGTGAGGTTTCAATGATTATACAGAGCCAGGGCGAAAATGCTTCTTTCAGCCAGGGGGATTCCCTGTGGTATAAAGATGCTGTTATATACCAGCTCCACGTGAGGACCTTCTGCGACAGCAACGGCGACGGCATCGGCGATTTCAGGGGGCTTACCAGCAAACTGGATTATCTCCAGGACCTGGGTGTTACAGCCGTCTGGCTTCTGCCTTTCTATCCATCTCCCCTTAAAGACGACGGTTATGACATCTCCGATTATATGGGTATTCATCCTGACTATGGAAACCTGAGGGATTTTAAGATTTTCCTCAGAGAGGCCCATAGGAGGGGACTGAAGGTAATTACTGAATTGGTTATCAACCATACATCCGATCAGCACACGTGGTTTCAGCGGGCCAGAAGGGCCGAAAAACAAAGCAGATGGCGAAGACATTACGTGTGGAGCGATACCCCTGAAAGGTATAAAGAAGCAAGGATAATTTTTCAAGATTTCGAGAATTTCAACTGGACCTGGGACCCGGTAGCCAAGTCTTATTACTGGCACCGTTTTTACTCCCATCAGCCGGATCTCAATTATGACAATCCCCAGGTGCAAAAGGCGATTTTAAGGGCCCTAAAGTTTTGGCTGAAGATAGGCGTGGACGGCCTGCGTCTGGATGCAGTACCTTATCTGTATGAGAGGGAGGGGACCAATTGCGAGAATCTGCCCGAGACCCACGATTTTCTGAAAAGACTCAGGGCCGAGGTGGAAGACCAGTTCGAGGACCGGATGTTCTTGGGGGAGGCCAACCAGTGGCCGGAGGACACTGCGAACTATTTCGGGCAGGGGGACGAGTGTCACATGGCCTTTCACTTTCCATTGATGCCCAGGCTTTTTATGGCCCTTCACATGGAGGATTCTTTTCCCATTTCGGACATCGTGGAGCAGACCCCTTCTGTTCCGGATTCCTGCCAATGGGGCCTGTTCCTGCGCAACCACGATGAGCTTACCCTGGAAATGGTTACAGATGAAGAAAGGGACTATATGTACCGCGTATACGCCCAGGACCCACAGATGAGGGTCAACCTGGGAATCCGGCGGAGACTGGCCCCCCTGCTGGGGAACCACAGGAGGAGATTCGAGCTTATGAAGGGGTTGCTGTTTTCCCTTCCGGGGACCCCTATTATTTATTACGGTGATGAGATCGGAATGGGCGACAACATCTACCTGGGAGACAGAAACGGTGTTAGAACCCCAATGCAATGGAGCGGCGACAGAAACGCCGGATTCTCGGATGCAAATCCTCAAAAGTTGTATCTGCCTGTGATTATAGATCCGGAATATCACTACGAGGTAGTAAATGTGGAGGCCCAGCAGCAGAACAGGCATTCACTATTGTGGTGGATGAAGCGGCTTATTGGTTTAAGAAAGAATTTCAAGGCCTTTGGGCGCGGCACCATAGAGATGCTCCAGCCCAAAAACCCCAAAATTATCGCCTTTATCAGGCATTACAAGGAAGAGCACATCCTGGTTGCGGCTAATTTATCCCGTTTTGTCCAGTTCGCGGAGCTGAACCTTTCGGACTTCGAGGGATGGGTGCCTGTTGAAATATTCGGCAGGTCAGCCTTCCCGGCGGTTGGACCCCGGCCCTATTTTCTGACGCTGGGCCCCCATTCCTTTTACTGGTTTTACCTCTTGCCCGAACATCTGTCATATGAGTCAACGGAGATTTCCGGGCAATATGAGGAGTGGCCGTTTTTAAAAACCCCAAACAGATGGGACGATATATTTAAGGGAAACAAGATTTCATCCCTGGAGCAAATCCTGCCCGGTTATCTGAGAAAGCATCGCTGGTTCGGGGGGAAGGCAAGGCGTATTAAATCAACAGGGGTGGAAGATGTGCTGACCTTTTCCCATATCAGACCGTGGGGGTATATTTTGCTGGTTAAGGTGGAATACCTGACGGATGCGGAGGAAGTCTATATGCTTCCCTTGACTTACTCCAAGGGTGAGGAGGGCGAGAGAGTCGCCCGGGAACACCCGGATGCAGTGCTTGCCCGGTTAGAGGTGGGGGAGACAGGAGAGCAGGGGTTTATGTATGACGGAGCGGTCAACCCTGAGTTTTGCAGGGGCCTTATCCGGTCCATGGCCGGAAGGAGCCGTGCCAAGGGGAATTCAGGTACAATTTATGCTTCCAGAACCCGATCTTTTCGTGATCTATACGACCCGCATGGAGAGCCCCTGGAGGCGTTCCCCGTTAAAGCGGAGCAGAGCAACACCTCGGTCGTAATGGGGGATAAATTCATAGTGAAGATGGTTCGCCGGGTAGGGGAGGGGGTGAATCCCCACCTGGAGGTAGGCCATTTTCTGACAAACAAGGGTTTCCCCTACGTACCACGTTTGGCCGGGGCAGTGGAATACAAAAATGGCCGCAAGGAACCCAGAACCCTGGCGATTCTGGAAGGATTTGTTCCCAACCAGGGGGACGCCTGGAGGTATACCGAAGAACTTCTGGGACTTTATTTTGAGGACATTCTGGCCAAGCGGCCAGAGAAGGAAAACAATTGGAAAACGGGAGATTCCGTGTTAAAGTCAATTACAAATCCTCACCCCGAAGTCCGGGAGCTTATCGGGCCTTATCTGGAATCGGCTCGCCTTTTAGGCCAGCGCACAGGAGAGCTGCATTTAACCCTTGCTTCTTCCGAAGACCCATTATTTTCCCCGGAGCGGTTTACCAAGTTGTACCAGCGTTCATTGTATCAGTCCATGAGGACACTGGCCAGGCAGGTGTATAAGTCCCTGGAAAATCAGCTCGAGGCCCTGCCGGCGGGGATCAGAAACGAGATTATGCCCGTAGAGGAGCTTCAGAAAAAGACCCTGGAAAGGTTAGGCTATATTATAAACAGCAAGGTTACGGCCATGAGAATCAGGTGCCACGGGGATTACCATCTGGGACAAGTGTTATACACAGGAAAGGACTTTGTGATTATTGATTTCGAGGGAGAGCCTGCCAGGCCGATAAGCGAGAGGAGAATCAAGCGCTCTCCCCTCAAAGACGTGGCCGGGATGCTTCGTTCTTTCCATTATGCTGTATACAGCTCCTTGTTTGCCCAGAAGGAGCAGGGCCTGGCCCACGCCGAGGATATACCTTATCTGGAATACTGGGCCAACTTCTGGTACATGTGGGTGAGCAGGATATTCCTGGGTGCATATCAGGAGGTCTCGGCACCCGGCGGATTCCTTCCGGAATCAGGACAGGAAATGGTGGACCTCTTGGATATCTACCTTTTGGAAAAGGCCGTCTATGAACTGGGATACGAGCTAAATAACCGGCCGGACTGGGTTAAAATTCCTCTAAAGGGTATCAACCAGATCCTGTCACAACAGAACTGAGGGGTATTGATTAAGTTTCCCGGTAGCAGCTAAGACATTGATTTTTCGAAGGATTTAAAACATAAAAGGTGTTCAAATGTCCAAAGATAAAGGATTAAACAATCCCGGCAGGTCTCGGCATAAAACAAAAAACCGGAATGCTTACCGGGGAATAAGCTTGTTGAGCGATAATGACATTTATCTGTTTAACGAGGGAAGCCATTTCCGCCTTTACCAAAAGCTGGGCTCGCACCTGGCGGAAAATGACGGTGAGAAGGGTGCCTATTTTGCCGTGTGGGCTCCCAATGCCCGGGATGTTTATGTTATGGGAGACTTCAACGACTGGGACAAAAAAACCCATCCCCTGTACCCGAGAGATAAAGCCGGAATCTGGGAAGGCTTCATTCCGGGCGTGGAGCAGGGTGCGCTGTACAAATATCATGTTGTATCCAATCATCGGGGCTACCAGGCGGACAAGGCGGATCCCTTTGCCTTGCTGAACCAGGTACCCCCGGACACCGCCTCAGTGGTATGGGAGCTGGATTATTCCTGGGGAGACCTCGATTGGATGGAAAACCGGGGAACCGCAAACCGGCTCGAGGCGCCCATATCCATATATGAGGTTCACCTGGGGTCATGGATGAGGTCATTGGAACAAGACAGGAGGTCTTTGACCTACAGGGAGCTGGCCGCTAAGTTGTCTGCATATGTTCGGGCCATGGGGTTTACCCATGTGGAGTTTCTGCCCGTGGGCGAGCACCCATTTTACGGGTCCTGGGGGTATGAATCCCTGGGATACTTTGCCCCCACCAGCAGATACGGAAACCCGGAGGATTTAATGTTTCTCATAGACTGCCTCCACCAGCAGGGAACAGGGGTGATAATAGACTGGGTGCCTTCCCATTTTCCAAAGGATGAGCACGGCCTTGGATTTTTCGACGGAACCCACCTGTTCGAACATGCCGACCCACGACAGGGAACACACCCGGACTGGGACAGTTTTATATTTAACTACGGAAGGGACGAGGTGCGGAGCTTTCTCCTGAGCAGTGCATTATTCTGGCTGGAAAAATATCACATAGACGGTCTCAGGGTGGATGCCGTTGCCTCCATGCTCTATCTGAGCTATTCCCGTAAACAAGGAGAATGGATTCCCAACCGTTATGGAGGCAATGAAAACCTGGAGGCCATATCATTTCTTCGCCGCTTCAACGAGGAAGTTTACAAGAACTATCCCCACGTACAGACCTTTGCGGAGGAGTCCACAGCCTGGCCGATGGTGTCCAGGCCGGGTTACGTCGGCGGATTGGGTTTCGGCATGAAATGGGATATGGGCTGGATGCACGATACGCTGGAGTATATGTCAAAGGACCCGATTCACAGGAGCTACCACCATGGCAAGCTGACCTTCCGCATGATTTATGCCTTTAACGAGAATTTCCTCCTTCCCCTGTCCCATGATGAGGTTGTGCACGGAAAGGGCTCTCTATTGAGGAAAATGCCGGGAGACGATTGGCAGAAATTTGCCAACCTTAGGATGCTTCTTGGTTATATGTACGGCCAGCCCGGAAAAAAACTGCTTTTCATGGGAGATGAATTCGGACAGTGGGATGAGTGGTATCATGAAACGAGTTTGTCCTGGCACCTGCTGGAGTTTAGATATCACCAGGGCGTTCAGAAGTGGACGGAGGACCTGAACAGGGTTTATACAAAGGAAAAGGCCCTTCACGAGCTTGACTTTAACCCTGCCGGGTTTCAGTGGATTGATTGCAATAACACACCGGAAAGCATACTGGGTTTCATGCGCAAGGATAATGCGAATAATTCTATGATAGTAGTGTGTAACTTTACGCCTGCTCCCCGGCATAATTACCGTATGGGAGCCCCGAAAGATGGTTTCTGGAAAGAGCTGCTGAACAGCGACGCACTGGAATACGGCGGGAGCGGACAGGGATGTTTGGGAGGAGTGGAAGCCTCCCCGGTACCCTTTCATGGGCTTCCTTACTCCCTTAATTTGACATTGCCGCCACTGGGTGTACTCTTTCTTAAGCCCGGGGAGGGACAGTGATATCCAGATTCAGTCCGGGCCATTTCTTCCTTGGATCCGGGCGTTGCAGTTTCTGCTTGTGGGCCCCTGGAGTAAAGCGAGCGGAATTGCGGATAATCTCTCCTGCGGAGCGAACCATACCCCTGAATAAGGATAACTTCGGGTATCACCGCGCCCAGGCGGATGATGTGTTCCCGGGCAACCTTTACCTTTACAGACTGAAGGGCAAAAAGGAACGGCCCGATCCGGCATCCCGGTTTCAGCCTAAGGGTGTGCATGGTCCGTCCCAGGTTGTGGAGCCCGAGTTCCCCTGGGAAGACCAGGGTTGGTGCGGTATACCCCTCAGCGATTATATTCTCTACGAGATACATGTAGGCACATATACCAGGGAGGGCGATTTTAAATCCATTATTCCTCACCTGGACCGGTTGAAGGACCTTGGGGTAACGGCCCTGGAATTGATGCCCGTGGCGGAGTTTCCCGGTGACCGGAACTGGGGGTATGACGGGGTATATCCCTTTGCAGTCGAGAGCAGCTACGGAGGGCCCCGGGGCCTGAAGGCGTTGGTGAATGCGTGTCACCGGCAGGGGCTGGCGGTGGTCCTTGATGTGGTATACAACCATTTGGGCCCTGAGGGCAATTACCTGCCGGATTTTGGACCGTATTTTACAAACAGGTACAAAACGCCGTGGGGCCTTTCCGTTAACCTGGACGGTCCGTACAGTGATGAGGTAAGAAATTTTTTTACGGGGAACGCACTTTACTGGGTGAGGGAGTTTCATATAGATGCTTTGCGCCTGGATGCGGTCCATGCTATGTTTGACTTCTCCGCCCGCCCTTTTTTAAAGGATCTGGCCCGAAGGATTCACAAAGAAGCTGAGCGCCTGAACCGGAGGATTTATCTTTTTCCGGAAAGCGCCCTTAACGACAGCAGGATTATACGCCCCCCGGAATCCGGAGGATTCGGCCTGGATGCCCAGTGGAACGATGACTTTCACCACGCCCTTCATGCTCTTTTAACCGGTGAAAAACAGGGATATTACCGGGACTTCGGGGAATTTCATCAAATGGTAAAGGCCTTCAGGGAGGGATATGTTTACTCCGGTGAATACTCCCCTTTTCGGGGACGCAGGCAAGGAAATTTTTCCGGGGACATACCGGGTGAACATTTTATCGTATATTGCCAGAATCACGACCAGGTGGGCAACAGGAGATCCGGGGACCGTTTGAGCTCCATTGTATGCCTGGAAAGATTAAAACTTGCAGCGGCATGTGTGATTCTTTCACCGTTTATTCCATTGCTCTTTATGGGAGAAGAGTATGGAGAAACTGCGCCGTTTCCATTTTTTGCAAGCCATTCCGATGAGAGTACTATAGAAGATGTCAGAAGGGGCAGGAAGCAGGAGTTTTCGGGTTTCAACTGGCAAGGTGAGCCCCCGGATCCACAGGACGAGGAAACATTTATGAAGGCCAAACTGGACCACGGATTGCGCCTCGTACAGCCCAATAAGGCCCTGTACGAGTTTTACCGGGAGCTTATAAGGATAAGAAGACGCGTTCCCTTGCCGGAAAGCCCTGAAGGGGAGATGAGGGAGGTGACCGGGTTTCCGGAAAAAAAGGTGATGGCCTTGAGGCTGCGGGGAAAAAACGAGGAATTGACCGGTATTTTTCATTTCGGTGAGAATCCATGTTCTTTTTCCATGTCTCTGCCTGAAGGCGAATGGGAAAAGGTTCTTGAATCAACGCACAAAAGGTGGGCCGGCCCGGGGTGTACCTTGCCGGAAAATCTGGTTTCAACCGGGGAGGCCGTCCTGGACCTGGCCCCGTATTCTGCGGCTTGTCTGGTCAGGAAAAACGAGTGAGGAATAAAATGGAAAGATACATTTGCGTGCATGGACATTTTTACCAGCCACCGAGGGAAAACCCGTGGCTGGAGGCAGTTGAGCTTCAGGATTCTGCCTATCCGTACCACGACTGGAATGAACGAATTACATCCGAATGTTACGCCACCAATGCCACATCCCGGATTTTGAACGAAAAAGGAGAAATAGCATGGATTGTAAATAATTACTCCAGGATCAGCTTCAATTTCGGGCCCACACTTCTGGCCTGGATGGAGGAAAACACCCCGGATGTTTATCAGGCCATTATCGAGGCGGATAGGGAGAGCAGCAAAATATTTTCCGGACACGGCTCGGCCCTGGCCCAGGCATATAACCACATGATAATGCCCCTGGCCAATCGCAGGGACAAATTCACCCAGATCATCTGGGGCATCCGGGACTTCGAACACAGGTTCGGCCGGAGACCTGAGGGAATGTGGCTTCCTGAGACGGCGGTAGACCTGGAAACCCTTGATATACTCGCACAACAGGATATACGGTTTACCCTCCTTGCGCCCAAACAGGCAGGCAGGGTCCGGCCCGGGGGAGAAGATGAATGGGAGGACGTAAGCGGCGGAGCCATTGATCCCACCATGGCATATAGACAAAGTCTGCCCGAAGGAAGAAGTATTGTTTTGTTCTTTTACGATGATCCTATTTCCAGGGCGGTTGCATTCGAGGGCCTCCTGGGCAGCGGAGAGGATTTTGCCCTAAGGCTTACGGATGGTTTCTCCCGGGAGAGGAACCGGCCGCAGCTCGTGCACATTGCCACAGACGGTGAAAGCTATGGGCACCATCACAAGCACGGGGACATGGCCCTGGCCTATGCGCTGCGTTATATTGAGTCCCGCAACCTGGCAAGGCTTACCAATTACGGTGAATACCTGGAAAAAAATCCCCCTACCCACGAGGTGGAGATCGTAGAAAATACCTCCTGGAGCTGTGTGCACGGTGTGGAACGATGGAAGAGCGATTGCGGCTGCAATTCCGGTGCGCATAAGGAATGGAATCAGGCCTGGAGGGGGCCGCTGAGGGATTCCCTGGACTGGTTGAGAGATAATATCACGACCCTTTATGAAAAAGAGGCGGATTCCCTTGTCAAGGACCCCTGGGAGGCCAGGGACGAATACATATCCGTTGTTCTGGATAGGTCCCCGGAAAGGGCGGAAGGTTTCCTGGAAAGACATGCCTCCCGGGATTTTTCAGATGAACAGAGGACAAGGATTTTTAAGCTTATGGAGCTCCAGCGCAACGCCATGCTCATGTATACCAGTTGCGGGTGGTTTTTCGATGAACTGTCCGGCCTGGAAACGGTTCAAATCTTGAAATATGCGGGCAGAGCAATTCAGCTGGCCGAAGAACTGTTTGAAGAAGAAATGGAATCCCGATTCCTGGAAAGACTGGAGACGGCCAAGAGCAACCTCCCTCAGCATGTTGACGGGCGCAAGGTTTATACGAATTTGGTAAAACCGGCGGTGGTAGATTTATTTAGCGTGGGCGCGCATTTTGCGATGAGTTCCCTTTTTGAGGATTACAAAGAACAGGAGGAGATATTCTGTTTTCGGGTTGGCCGGGAATATTATGAAGCCGCTGAAGCAGGCAGGCTCGGACTTGCAGTTGGACGGGCTTTAATCACCTCTGAAGTGACCGGGGAGTCTGAAAGGGTATGCTTCGGCATTCTTCACTGGGGAGACCATAACCTGAGCGGTTGCGTAAGAAGATGCCAGAAGGACGAACCACACGCGGAACAGATAAAGGAAATTCTAAAAACCTTTGAGGGTGCTGATTTTCCGGAGACACTTCAGCTTATGGAGAAAGAATTCGGTGTATCCACATATTCCTTGACCAGCCTGTTCAAGGACGAACAACGAAAGATACTGGAACTTGTTCTGGAGTCCACACTCGCCGATGTAGAGGCCTTGTACAGCCAGGTTTACGAGAGCAATGTGCCCATTCTAAGGTTTTTGAGGGATCATGGCATTCCCCAGCCAAGGGCGCTTTATACCGCGGCCGAATTTATCACCAACTCCAACCTCAGAAGTGCGTTTCAGGGGGAGGAATTCGATATGGGCCGAATAAGGGAGTTGCTTGAAATCGCTGAAAGAGAGGGGGTTTCCCTGGATTCGGATACCCTGGAGATGGCGGTTCGAAGAAGAATGGAGAATATGGCAAGAAAGTTTATTGAAAATCCCGGCGACCTTGTGCTGCTCCGGCAATTAAAGGGTTTCTCCGGCCTGGTGGAGTCTCTGCCTTTCGATGTAAATACCAGGGAGGTTCAGAATGTTTACTACAGGGCGCTTAAGGGTGTTTATCCCCAGTTTGTGGAAAGCAGCGGGCACGATGAAAGAATGGAAAAGTGGGTTGAGGATTTTGTTTTACTCGGCAGGAATCTGAGGGTCAGCGTGTAGCATATGCATATTCCTATAGCCACCTACCGTATACAGTTTCAGCCTGATTTCGGTTTCAAGGAGGCCCGGCAGATTGTAAACTACCTGGAAGAGCTGGGTGTTTCCGATATATATGCATCTCCCATTTTCAGGGTGAAAAAAGGAAGCGCCCACGGTTATGATTTGGTTGATCACAACCAATTGAACCCACAACTGGGATCCGAACGGGACTTCGAAGACCTAACAAAGTCCGTAAAAGCCCGGGAAATGGGATGGATACAGGATATAGTACCCAACCATATGGCATACGACCGGGATAATCCCATGCTTGCCGACCTCCTGGAAAGAGGGAGAAACTCAAGATATCACGAGTACTTTGATATAACCTGGGACCATCCCAACAGGAAGTTGAAGGGCAGGGTGCTTGCACCTTTCCTGGGAGAGCCTCTGGATAAATCCCTGGAAAAAGGGGAAATTGAATTGGTTTACAGCACCCGGGGCCTGGAAATCAGGTACCATGAACTGTATTTCCCTTTGAAGATCGAGTCCTATGAAAGGGTGCTGGGCTGTCAGCTGGACAAATTGAAGGAGGAATTAGGCGAACACCATTCCCGTTTTTATGATTTTTCGGATCTCCTGCACAAGATAGGCGGGCTTGAAAAGGCGAAAGACAGGGAGGAAATAGAGGATAAGGTTTCAGTGATTAAAGGGACCCTGAGTAGGCTTTACACAGGAGATCCAAAAATAAAGGCGTTTTTGGATAGCAGCATTGACGCCTTCAACGGAAAGCACGAAAGTTCAAACAGGGTTAAATTCTTGAACTCCTTACTTTCGGATCAGAACTTCCGGCTTTGCTTCTGGAAAGAGGCCAATGAAGAGTTAAACTACCGGCGCTTTTTTAACGTAAACGAATTGATTTGCCTAAATACGGAAAAACCAAGGGTCTTCCGGGAGACTCACGATTTGGTCTTCAGGCTGCTCAGTGAGGGGCAGATATCCGGCTTGAGGGTGGACCATATAGATGGGCTTTTTGATCCCGCCTCCTACCTGGATTCAATTCGCTGGGAGTCGGGTGATATATATGTGGTTGTTGAAAAAGTGCTGGACCTTGCTGAGCGCATGCCCGGCAACTGGCCTGTTCAGGGAACCACCGGGTATGATTGTTTGAACCACGTGAACGGCATATTCGTAAGGGAGGAAAACAGCGGAATATTCGATTCCCTTTACAATTCCTTTACGGAATCCAAGAGAGAATATGGTCCCCTGTTAAGGAAGGGGAAATGGTTTTTCCTCCTGAACCATATGTCGGGGGATATTGATAACCTTGCATACCTTCTAAAAGATATTATTATTCAGGATATATCTGAAAGCGACCTTACCTTCAACCGACTGCGCTCCGCACTTGGCCAGTTCATTGCCGAATTTCCGGTATATAGGACCTATATCGACGGGAAGCATTTTACCGGCACCGACTCCGCATATATAAGGGCCTCCCTGGAAAAGGCCAAAAATAAAAACCCGGACTTGATGCATGAACTGAATTTTTTGGAGAAGTGTATTTTCTCGCTATTAAAAGAAGATATGCCTGAAGAGGAAAGAAAAAAACGCTTGCTTTTTGTGATGCGCTTCCAGCAGTTTACCGTACCCCTGATGGCCAAGGGCTTTGAGGATACCCTTTTATACAATTACAATCGCCTGGTTTCCCTTAATGAGGTAGGGTCAAGCCCTGAAAAATTCGGCGTTTCCCTGGAAAAATTTCATGAGTTTAATGGATACAGGGCGGATTCCTGGCCCTTATCTTTGAGCGCCACGGCAACCCATGATACAAAGCGCGGAGAGGACGTGCGGGCCAGAATCAATGTCCTGTCCGAGCTGCCTCAGGAGTGGAAAGAGAAACTGGAATCATGGAAAAAAATAAACCGTAAACACAAAACGGATGTAAAAGGTGCCTGTGTGCCGGATTTGAATGATGAATATCTCCTTTATCAGATATTGATAGGTACTTTTCCGTTCTCTGAAAATGAATATCCCCGGTTCATTGACCGGATGAAGGAATATATTGTAAAGGCGGTAAGGGAGTCCAAGGCCCATACCTCCTGGCTAAGGCCTGATGAAGTCTATGAGAGGGCATGCGAGTCCTTCGTGGAGCGCATCCTGGATAAGATGGGGGAAAACCCCTTTATGGAAGATTTTTTGGGATTCCAGAAGAGGATAGCCCATTTCGGTATATTCAATTCCCTCTCACAAACGCTTATCAAGATTACAGGTCCCGGGGTTCCTGATTTTTATCAGGGAACGGAGCTTTGGGACTTTAGCCTTGTGGATCCTGACAACCGGCGTCCGGTTGATTTTGAAAAAAGACGGTCGTTCCTTCGGAAAATCCGGGAAGGGAAGGGTAATATTCCGGGCATAGTCCGAAATTTGTATTCCAGCATGGAAGACGGCAGAATCAAGCAATTCCTTATATTCATGGGTCTTAAGCAAAGGACGGAAAAACCGGAACTATATCAAAAGGGGGCATATATTCCCCTGGAGGTGACCGGCGGTTTAAATGAACATATTATCTCATTTGCCAGGAACTACGGAAAGAGCTGGGCAGCAACCATTGCACCTCGTTTTTTGACCGGTATAATAGAACCCGGCGAATATCCCCTGGGCCGGGACATATGGGGCGACACCCGTATTTTGCTTCCCGGAAATGCGCCTTCATTGTGGAAGGATGTTATTACCGGGGAGGAGGTTTTGGCAGAACACGGGCTTTTTGCAGGGGATGCCCTGAACCACTTTCCGGCAGCCCTTCTTTCAGGCGGGGAAAATCAATGGTAAGACGTACTAGCGGTATACTTATGCATATTACTTCTCTGCCTTCAAGGTTTGGAATAGGGGATATGGGTCCCTGGAGCTACCGTTTTGCGGATTTTTTATCCGAAACCGAACAGGGCGTTTGGCAGATTCTGCCCCTGAACCCCACTAACAGGTCCCCCTACCACAGCAGTTCCGCCTTTGCCTTTAATCCCATGCTTATAAGTCCGGAGCTGATGGTCCGGGACGGATTTCTGAAAGAGGAGGATTTACTCGGTGTGCCCGACTTTCCTGCAGGGAGAGTGGATTATCCCGCGGTTATGGATTACAAGGCCAATCTTTTTAGCCGTGCCTATGAATATTTCCGTAAAAGGGGCAGAGAGCCCTTGTACGAGGAATTCTGCCGAAGCAATGGTTTCTGGCTGGATGATTTCGCCCTTTTCTCCGCGCTGAAATCCAAATTTTCGGGAAGTTCCTGGAGTGAATGGCCTCACGAGTTGAAGGACAGGAGGGAAGATGCTTTGGAGACCGCAAGGCGGGAGCTCCGTGATAGGGTGGGTATGGAGAAATTTCTCCAATATGTGTTTTCCAGGCAGTGGTTTGATCTCAAGGCCTATTGCAATGAAAGGGGCATTCAGATTATGGGGGACATCCCTATCTATGTTACCTATGAAAGTGCGGATCTGTGGGCCGAACCCGGGTTGTTCAAGCTTGATGAAGAAAAGAGGCCTTATGTGGTGGCCGGCGTGCCCCCTGATTATTTCAGCGAAACAGGACAACTCTGGGGCAACCCTGTTTATAGATGGGATGAAATGAAGACAAGGGGCTATGATTGGTGGATTCAAAGGTTCGCCCGGAACCTGAAGTTATTTGATTTAGTAAGGGTGGACCATTTTCGCGGGTTTATCGGGTACTGGGAGATACCGGCCACAGAGGAAAATGCCATAAACGGTAAGTGGGCCGAGGCGCCCGGTGGGGAGTTTTTCAGGGAGATCTTGAAGAAGTTTCCCTGTTTCCCGGTTATTGCGGAAGACCTGGGCTATATCACACCGGATGTAAGGGAGGTTATCCGGGAATTCAATTTCCCCGGAATGAAGGTCCTGATGTTCGCCTTTGGAGAAGACCTGCCCCGGAATCCTTATATTCCTCACAACCTGGATGCGAACTGCGTGGCCTATACAGGCACCCATGACAACAATACCATAAGGGGGTGGCTCGATACCGAGGCTGCGCCCGAGATTAAAAACAGGATATATCACTATATAGGAAGGGATGTTCCGGCGGATGAGATTAACTGGGAGTTGATCAGGATTGTTATGATGTCCGCGGCAAATACTGTGATCTTTCCGATGCAGGACATTCTCGGGCTCGGTGAGCAGGCGCGCATGAACCGGCCCTCCTCCAGGGAGGGCAACTGGGAATGGCGCCTCACCCCCGAGGAACTGACCCAGGAAATTTCTGAGAGACTTTCTGAAATGACCCGAATTTACGGAAGGGCTTGAGAGATGCCTTTTATCGTACCCCTGATGGATTTATGTCAGGTGTATCAGCTCATTTACTCTGACTGTGTTTTCCTGAGACTTTTTCAATCAATATGTAGAAAAGGGGTGCAAAAATAACCACCAGCACAGTGGCGGTTATCATTCCTCCCAATACGCTGGTGCCAATGGCATTCATGGCCCCTGCACCGGCGCCGGTGGTCAAGGCAAGGGGCAGCACGCCGAAACCGAAGGCGAGCGATGTCATGATTATGGGGCGAAATCTGAGTTTTGCCCCCTGGAGGGTGGCTTCCATTAGCCCCATCCCTTGTTCAAGCCCCTCCTTGGCAAACTGGACGATCAGGATGACGTTTTTAGTGGTCAGGCCCAGGGTAGTCAATAGCCCGATCTGGAAGTAGACATCATTGGCCAATCCCCGCATGCTGGTGGCAATGATGCCGCCGATTACCCCAAGGGGGAGCACCAGCAATATTGAAATCGGGACCGTCCAGCTTTCGTAGAGCGCCGCCAGGCAAAGGAAGATTACGAATATGGAGAATGCGTACAGGAGTGGTTGCCTGGGAACTGGATATTTTTTCCTGGTAAGAGAGCCCTGACCAGTCAAACCGGCCCTTGGACAATCTTTTCTGGCAAAGCCAGAACCCCTGGCCATCATACATGAGCATTTTGATGGCCGTGGCCCGCTTGTTGCGAAAAACAAAAATGTACCCGGAAAAAGGATCGGAAGACAAAACCTTGCGGCATACCTGTGACAGGCCGTCTATCCCCTTTCGAAAATCCGCCGGCTGGACCGAAAGCAGGATGCGCATGTGGGGCGTGACCTGGATCATAGCAGAAAGGATCTCAGCAGGCTCTCAATCTCCGGGGGCCAGCCGTTGCCGGTCATGCACAACCGGCTGCCATCCGACCGCTCACATTCGATTTGCCATTGATGGCCAAAAACGGTTGTGTCAATTTCTACAAATCGTGTTGAAGAGGAATTGTCTTTCTGGATTTTCTTTTTAAGATCGGTGTAAGACAGGCGCAGTTCCCGGCTGACTTGAGCAATCGAATATGCTTTGCAAAGGCCGGCAGCTGCCTGCCACAGATGCTGAGGAATCGCCTCGCGTTTGTTGGCCCGGCCGGATCGCCATGTTTCGAATCGCTTCTGAACGGATTTTAAGCTGGTGTTTTTTGTGTGCTGTTCCATTATTGCCATCCTTTCATTGAAGTTATAAGGATGGCGCTACCATATCATATGGCCGGCAACTGAGTTAAGCACGCTTACCAGAAGGACACGTATATTGCGAAGCGGACCTTCCAATGAATCGAAAAGGGAAAATGACAGTCAAGGGAATAACATACTTACAATACCGTTGTCCTTTGCATTGGTCGAAAAAGCTTGCAGGTCAATATATACTATGCCCTGTAGGGCATCCCAAGTTTTTAAAACAGAAAGGATGTAATGTTCTCATTCGTTTGACGCCCAATATCCGGGAAAAAATAGCCTATGGTTCTCTTCGATTTAAAGAGACTTACAATACAAGGACATCAGTTGAAAGAGTCTTCGGAAAGATTGCTTTCAATCTCAATGCAACGGCCTTCGGTCAAGGGCCTCAGGGCAATTAGAAATCATTGCACTATTGCTCATATCACAGTTCTATTAGTCGCATTAACAGCTCATAAAATGGGCTTTAAAGATAAAATCCGTTTTGTGAAATCATTTGTCCCAAATTTTTTAACATGATTATGTCAAAGAGCATCAGCTTCCAAATTTTGATTTTTGGGAAGCCCTATTCTTTCAGCTATTTGGAGCGAGATTTGAAAATTACTTTGGAGATATTATAACTCAAACAATTCGGAATTTTGGCCCCTGAATAGTAGAATTTTTGCATTTCGGACATCTTCCGGGCCTGGTAAGTCTCTTCCTGTCCTTGAATACATATCCGCATGACTTGCATTTTGGAGGATCGAATAAGAGCCTTTTTTCCCTGGCGGCCTGGGAACGCTTAACATGGGCAAGGTGCCTGTATACATCCCTTTCCTCTATTCCAATTTCCTGGGAGATTTCCCTTGCATCCATATTCCTTTGTTCCAGCAGACGGGCGATTTCCTGCCTTATTGTAAGCGGATATGAGGCACCCTCCATTTTTTTCTCCATTAAATTGCTGGTATTGCTTGATCCTTTTCCCCGGTTTGGGACTTTGCTTTATAAATCAAGCCCGACTTATATAATTTTATGCCGATATCTGAAATCGGCGGAACGGAAACCAAACCCCTTTCATAGCGTTCATGCCAGCCCGGCGATACAGGAAAAAGTTCGTAAAGGTGGGGGCGGATGGCCTCCAGAAAAAGCCGTTTTTTATTCATAAAATCGGCAGCGCAGATGATTCTGCCCTTTGTTTCACGGCTCAAGGCATCGAGCCATTGAACACCCTTTTCACTGCGCAGCAAGTGGTGATCAATTATACATATTTTAGCTGTTTCGGCAAGGGCCTTTGCCCTTGTCCTTGCCTCTGCCATTGCCTTTTTAGGGAGACTCCGGTACAAAGGTGGGCCGCTGAGAAATACCATTGTCGGCTGCCAGTCCAGAATCTGCCGTGTTTGTCCGTCGTCGAGAAGTTGAATATCGGAAGCATGGATGAACACTTCGGAACCATCTTCCACCCGGGTCATCATGACCGTGCCCATGTGAATATTTGGTTTTCCGTGAGGTAGCGGTTCTGAAAAAGTGAGGCATCCGTTTGTTTGTCCGTCACATCCTTCAATAGGCCTCTCTAAAAAGGCACACAGGTCATCACGTCTTTTGGCGATATGGGCACGCTCGCCCTCTGCCCCTTTAACCCAGAGACGAAGGGGTTTTATAAGTTCATGAACCGATTTCAACGACAGCTGGTAGGGATTAGCATCTTTAAGGGGTATATGATCCCCGTGAAAATGAGAAACTGCAACATCTGTTGCCAATTTTAAATAGTGGATAATCCGGTTCCGAACAGCCACTCCGATACTTACCTGAAAAGGGTGGGGCAGCAGGCCACGGCGCTGATAACCGAGTGCGAGTCCGGGGTATATCAAGATACGCCGGTCATTTGTGTGAACCACGCAACTTAATCCCCGTACTCCAAGAGATTCTGTGCCTATGATCTCCACATGCATCTGCATCAATCTTTCTGTTATGAGTGCCACCCGTTATTGCTTTTAAAATCTAAGTTGGGGATCTTCGAGGATGCATGAGAAATTTGTAATTTAACCCAGATTGTGCAGCAGCCAACTGCTGCGGCCTGAAAAAAGTCGCCCTCCGAAAGGTCATAAGAAAGGCGCCCAGAAGTTCCGGAAACGTCGAATGCAGGTTTGGAGGCATTTGGCTGCCAGTATTCCCCTTGCGCGGTGGCCTTCTGGGTATGGGATAAAAGCAGAAGTTTATCAAGCCACTATATCCCCCCCCCCCCTTTTTTTTAGGCTAAAAAATAATCAGCGACAACTAATCAATGTAATTTTTTAACTCCCGATTACCACTTTCCATTGGGCATCTGGGCTGCAAACGTTTATAGGGCTGAAGTTTTTGCTTGCATGGGTTGGTTTCCTTTCCAGAGTTCATTTCCTATGATGAAGCCGTTTTCCGAGAGATGGTTTGATTTGTTTGTTATTTCTATGGAGTTGGGTGTTGATTAGGGATTGGTAATACAAAGAGATTTTCGGATCTCTTGGATCTCTTTCTGAATCTGATTTGTATCTGCACCGACTTCCTGTAAGATTTGCATGGCACATCCTATGGCTGCTTCTGCCTCCTCAATGCAAATGTTTTTAGCCCCCATTTCCTCTAACCAGGCTCGTTCCCTGAGGTATCTGGCTCTGGTAAAGATATGTATCCCAGGATTTAATTCTCTGGCTGTAACGATCACCGTTGTACGTACCAGTATATCTGGAATAGTAACCAAAAGGTAGTCGGCTTTCTGCACCCCGGCTGCTTTCAAGATTTCGCGCTGGCTGGCATCACCGTAAATAGCAGATTGACCTGATTTTATCAGGTACTGAACCGTATCGAGATTCAGATCGATCACCAACAAAGGAATATCAAAATTCTTGAGGATACGGGATACAGTTTGCCCCACTGGGCCATAGCCAACAATCACAGCCTTGGATTTGGTTAGAGATTCCTGCCCATGTTTGTGTAACCGGATCTGTTTCCCTTTATTTATTATACCTGTTTTACAGGTTGAACGGTGGCTGAGAATGCGCCATAATCCTTCTTTTCTGCGGAGCCACTGCTCCAGGCCAGTCACTGCATGGAATAAAGGGGGGTTTGCAGCAATTGAAATCAATGCGCAGCTAATCAAAAGGCTTTGCCCGCCTGTTGACATGAGACCGATTGACAAGGCCTCATTGGATAAGAGAAAAGAGAACTCACCGATTTGAGCTAATGCCAAGGCAACAGTGAGCGCAGTCCGCACTGGGTATCGAAGGAGCCAGATGATAAGGAATGCCGTTAGAGGAGTTACAAACATGATAATCACAAGAAATCCAAACAGAAGCCCGGGTTGCTCGATAATGGTTTGGGGGTCAAAAAGCATACCTACGGATACAAAGAAAAGGACGGCGAAGGCATCCCTCATGGGAAGAGCATCAGCGGCAGCTTGATGGCTTACCTCGGTTTGCCCGACGATAATGCCTGCCAGAAATGCACCCAGTGCCATGGACACACCGCATAGTGCAGCGTATCCTGTTGCGATTGCCAATGCCAGACTGAGAATGGTGAGGATGAAGAGTTCTCTCGAGCGGGTGTGAGCCACGAGGTCCAAGAGCCTGGGAATTGCTTTTCTTCCAATAATCACGACAAGAAAGGTCAATCCGCCAAATTTTGCCATCGCCCAGGCCAAGTAAATCAAGGGCGCCTCTTTAGCTGCCCCTGATTGACCCCATATACTGGCTATGCCAGGCAGGGCCACCAAGACAAAGACAGTGATGATGTCTTGAAGGATTAACCACCCGATTGCAATATAGCCTTGGTTGGTCTGCAGCAGATTGTTGTCAATGAGGTTGCGGGTTACAACCACGGTGCTGGCTATGGATACCGATAAGCCGAGCACGATGGCTGGTCCTGCATCTACTCCAAATAAGATCGCAACCACGGTTCCCAATGCAGAAGCTACCAGAACCTGTCCAATGCATCCCGGTATTGCGGTTCTCCTGACGGCGAGTAGGTTATTGAAATTGCAATGCAGTCCCACTCCGAACATCAAGAGAATAATGCCGATTTCAGCAAAGTCATGGGCCGTTTTGGGGTCGGCGACTAGTCCGGGAGTATGGGGCCCAAGGGCAATACCTGCCAGCAAATATCCGATGATCGGCGAAAGGCGGATCCGCTGGGCAACCAGGCCCAGCGCGAGGGCCAGAACCAAACCAACCGATAAATTGATCAGAAAACCCAATTCCCCTTGCATGTATTTACCACGAAAATTGTATAAACTTATTTTATGTAAAGGCTATAAAAATCTCGTTGTCGTTAAGCCTTAACCTAATAACTTACTTGGGACTCATGCCCAACTTTTTGAGCAGGCATCCCCCGGAAACAGGCTGAGTTTTATTCTATACATGGGTTCACAGACTTTTACCATTTTTACAGCTCGAATTCGGATTTGTATTCTTATCTTATGGTATAGCTTTCTTCCGTCTAATTTTTTGTTTTATAAAAAGTCTTATCATAACAAAAGGTGAATGTAGAATGCTTTTTCAATGTATTAGAAAAAGTTACATTGATAACCAGCAGGGTTTCGGTTATTATTTCTAGATATTTTCACCTCGCACCGCAGGGAATAGGACTTTCAGCCTTAAAATATATTCAAAAACTAATACATCAACGATCACCCGATTGACGGATGGGAAATGATTATTAAAGGAAGTATATATGTTCGAATTTTTCGAAATAAGTATTTAAAAAGCAGTCGGAGAATAGTTTGGCCAAGCCTTCTTTTGCTATTCATCTTTTTGGGCCTTATAATCTCCTGTGCTCCTGAGCTGAAAAGCCTCCCTGATCAGGTTCAATTGCCGGACCAGTTCAGCGCCACCGGCGTGGAGCATGTACCTGAAATGTGGTGGACCTCACTGGATGATCCTCGGCTGAATGATTTGGTTGAACGCGCCCTACAGGGGAATTTCAGCCTGAAAAAGGCCTGGGACAGATTGGATCAGGCCCGGGCCTATATGCGGAAACAGGGAGCTGGAATACAGCCCAGTCTGAGTGCGACCGCTTCTGCCTCCAGGTCTGTGCAGGAGGCCAAGACGAGTGTTAAAACAGGCAGCAGCAATACAGAGAGGGCATATCAGGACGAATTCTCACTGGGTTTCAGCGCCAGTTACGAGGTAGATCTTTGGGGCCGGGTCCATGCGGTTCGGGACGCTGCAAGTCTGGACGCACAGGCTACGGAGCAGGACCTTCAGGCCGCTGCGCTTTCCCTGTCCGCACAAACAGCAAACGCCTGGTACCTGCTGGTTGAACAGCGTGCCCAGATCCGGCTGCTGGATCGGCAAATCGGAATAAACAACCGGTATTCGGAGCTGGTTGAGCTGCGCTTCAGAAAGGGCGAGGTATCGGTCACCGATGTTTTGCAACAGCAGAAACTGCTAAAGGCCAAGGAAACGGAAAGGGTTGCCGCACAAACAAAGCTGGAGACCCTGGAGCACCAGGTCGCAGTGTTGATGGGTAGTGTTCCGGGACGAACGGAAATACCTGAAGGCGACCGGCTGCCGGAACTCCCTCCTTTACCCCGGACCGGCCTGCCTTCGGAATGGGTCAAAAAGCGGCCCGACATCCGCAGTGCATTTCTTCGTGTTCAGGCCAGGGACAAGGAAACAGCCTTTGCAGTTGCTGAACGTTTTCCGGTCTTTACTATTTCCGGATTGTTTCAGACCTCGGCCCTGGAGCCCGCCCTTCTATTCGAACAGTGGCTGGCGAGTATTGCCGGACGGCTGGCTGCACCTCTGCTGGACGGTGGCAAAAGAAAGGCCGAGGTGGATCGTGCCCGGGCTGCCTTATCCGAAGCCCTGCACGAATACGGTCAAACCGTAATTGAAGGAATTCAGGAGGTGGAAGACGCCCTTACAAGCGAGAGAGAGCAAAGAAAAGTGGTCGAAGGTGTTCAAGACCAACTGGATCTTTCCAATAGAACGCTGAGGCACCTGCTGGAAAAATACAAAAAGGGCCGCATAGATTTCCTCAAGGTTCTTGATGAACTTCGAACCCAGCAGGAACTCGAGAGGAACATACTGTCTGCAAGAAGGCAGTTAATTCAAGACCGCATTGATCTGTATCTGGCCCTTGGAGGCACACGGGAGCTCACAAGGGAAGTCACGGGTTGAAAAAGAAAGGTGAATCTTTATGATAGGGAACGGTTCAGATAAAGTTGAAAAAGTCCAAAAACGAGAAGAAGATGACTCCCCCCGGCGGAATAGGTTGAAATCCTTTTTCCTGTTTATTCTGGGGGCCCTTATTCTATGTGGTACACTTGGTGTGTCCGCCTACTGGTTGATGAACAGGCCCCGCGCCCCAAGGCATCCTCACGTACCTATTGCCCCTCTCGTAGAGATCGAGGAGGTGAAAACAGGCACCCATAGCGTTAAGATTTACGCCATGGGCACCGTGATCCCGGCCGAGCAAGTGGACCTGGTGGCGCAGGTGAACGGAGAGATAATTCAGGTGAATCCGGAGCTCATTCCGGGCGGTTATTTGAACGAAGGAGAGGTCCTGGCAAAAATCGATCCCAGGGATTACCGGCTGATGGTGAAGGAGTCAAAGGCCGCCCTTACACAGGCATTTTTAAACTGCGAGGAGCGCAAATTTGATATAGAACAACATGCGAGCTCCGTGGCTGCGGCCGAAAGGGACCTGAAGCTGGAGCAGGCTCAACAGGAAATAGCCAGGCGGGAGTATGAGTCGCTGTATGGGTCGAACAAAGGATTGTCCCTTGCGCAGGCGGAGCCGGAGGCCTTAAAGGGCATGATGATAACCGATGCCGGTTCAGGGAAAACCGGTAACAGCATCAGCGAGATGGACAAGGAATTAATCCTTCGCAAGCCCCAGCTCAAGGCGGCAGAGGCAGCGGTCAGCGCGGCCGCGGCAGGCAAGGAAAAGGCAAAGGTCACCTATGAAAATGCTATGGCGGCCAAAGAAAAGGCAGAAACCGCCCTGCGCAAGGCAGAGCTTGATTTGCAACGTACCATTGTTGAGGTTCCTTTCAATGCCGTGGTCCGGACCAAAAACGTCGGCCTTGGTTCCTATGTATCGCGGGGAAGCCCTGTGGCAGGTGTTGTCAATACCGGTTCCTACTGGATTGAGGTGCCGGTGCCGGTTGACCGGCTGAAATGGATCAATATTCCCCGTTATGAAAGTGCCAGGGGATCGATGGTGCGGGTCTTCTACGATTCAGCCTGGGGAAAAGGGAATTACCGCCTGGGGACTGTGAAAAGGCTTGAGCCGGCGATTGAGGAACAGGGCAGGATGGCCAAGGTACTGGTGGAGGTCAAAGACCCCCTTTGTCTGAAAAATGGGAATATTGAAAAGCCTGCTCTTCTTCTGAATACATTCGTACAACTTGAGATAGGAGGAGAAAGCCTGGAAGGTGCCGCGAAAATACCTCGTGTATCACTCCGGGAGGGAGACCGGGTTTGGTTGCTGGCACCGGACGGAACACTGGATATTAGAAAGGTAAAGATCACAGCCACCACACCTGATAGTGTCTTTGTCAACGAGGGACTGAAGACCGGGGACCGGCTTATCACGAGTGATATTCCTGCGCCGGTTCAGGGGATGGCCTTGAGGCTTGCCGGCAAAGGGAATAACAAAATGAAACCACCGGAGTTTAGGCTTAATGAAGAAGAGATCGAATCCGGGTCCGGAAAAGGTTCTGCAGAGAGGGACATGAAAGAGTTAAATCCATGACGAATACCGGAAAGGCCCCATACGGCAAAGGACCCATTGCCTGGATGGCGGGCAACTCGGTTGCAGCCAACCTGATAATGGTAATTTGTCTGGTAGGAGGATTTCTTTTTCTGTTGAACATAAAAAAGGAAGTATTCCCGGAGTTTACCATAGACGCAGCAAGGGTGTCGGTTTCCTATCCCGGTGCCAGCCCAGAGGAGGTGGAGCAGAGTGTCCTCCTGGCTATTGAGGAGGCGGTGCAAGGGCTGGATGGGGTGGATGAAGTGAGATCCACGGCCAGTGAAGAAAGAGGAACTGTAACAGTGGAGGCCCTTAAAGGAACGGATCTTCAGAAACTGGTCGATGATGTCCAGAGTGAAATTGACAGTATTACCACCTTTCCGGATGAAATCGAGACACCCGAGGTCCGAAGTATTTCCCAACAGCGGGAGGTTTTGGACCTCTTGCTCTACGGAGACGTGGGCAAAAAGGCCCTGCACGCCCTGGGGGAGAGGGTGCGGGATCAGCTCTTGCAGGATGATAACATAACCCAGCTAGAGCTGTCCGGCTTGCCGGAACTCGAAATCAGGATAGAGATAACCCAGGATACCCTTCGCAGGTATGGGTTGACCATAGGCGATCTGGCCGGCCGCATACGAGAAAGGTCAGTGGACCTGCCTGGAGGGGCGATCGAAACCTCCCAGAGCGAGGTCCTGGTCCGTATGAAGGAGAGGCGCGATTATGGACAGGAGTTTGCAAGACTTCCAATTATGACCACCGCCGGGGGCTCGGAAGTTCTTCTTGGTCAAATTGCCTCGGTCGAAGACGGATTCGAAGACACCGATCGTTATACCTTATATGACGGAAAACCAGCAGTGGAACTGGAGGTTTTCCGGGTTGGCGATCAGACACCGATTCAGGTGGGAGAGGCCGTGAAACAAATGATGCCGGCCATTCGGGCAAATCTCCCCCCGGGCGTGGAAATCGCCGTCTTTCATGACATGTCGGAGATCTACGGCCAACGATCTGAACTTATGCTCAAAAACGGGGCCATAGGACTTGCCCTGGTCCTGGCCCTTCTGGGGATTTTTCTGGAGGCACAGCTGGCCTTCTGGGTAATGATGGGAATCCCTATCTCCTTTATGGGGTCCTTCCTCCTCCTTCCCCTTATGGGTGTAAGCATCAACATGATATCCATGTTCGCCTATATTGTTTCACTGGGCATAGTGGTGGACGACGCTATAGTGGTGGGAGAAAATGTCTACAGTTACCGCCAGAAGGGGCTGCCTCTCCTGGAATCTGCGGTCCGGGGTGCACGGGAGGTGGCCATGCCGGTTACTTTCAGCATTTTGACCAATATTGCGGCCTTTCTGCCCCTTTATTTTATTCCGGGTACCATGGGCAAGATATTCCAGGTGATCCCGGTAGTGGTTGTGGCGGTTTTTTTGGTATCCCTGTTCGAGTGCCTGTTCGTCCTGCCTGCCCATCTCGGTCACCATAAGGAACGCCGGCGCGGCAAACTTTCCGCTTGGATACACCACCATCAGCAGGCATTCAGCGATGCATTTATCCGGTGGGTACACAAGTGGTACGGTTCGTTTCTCGATCTTGTGCTCAGGTACAGATATCTTGCCTTTATATCCGCATTCAGTCTTTTGTTTCTCGTTCTGGCCTATGCCCTGAGCGGAAGGATGGGGATGAGCCTTTTTCCGCAGACGGAATCGGATTATGCAAGGGCTGAGGTGGTGTTTCCTTACGGCACGCCTGCAAAGAAGACTGAAAAGGCTGCGGATCGTCTGGTTGCTGCAGCCCGGGAAGTTGTAAAGCAATGCGGACATCCTGAACTGATGGAGGGCATTTTGGTTGACATAGGAAGGGGCGGAAGCCACAACGGGAACGTCCGTGTAGCCCTGGCCGATCCCGAGATAAGGGACAGGATTATGGGTACGGAGGAGTTCACCCGCCGATGGCGAAAAAACGTGGGAGAAATCATAGGGGCCGAGTATGTGAAGTATCGATCGGTCGGGGGCGGCCCGGGTCATGGAGACGTGATCAACGTAGAGCTTCGGCACAGCGACATGGATGTGCTGAAGCAGGTAAGCTCCAGGGTGGCAAAGCAACTTCTGCATTTTCCCATTGTAAAGGATGTTAATGACGGTTTTCAGCCCGGAAAGCCCCAGTTCGACCTTCAAATGAAGCCTGAGGGAAAGGCACTCGGGCTTACAGCTGAAGAGGTGGGCCGGCAGATCCGCAACGCCTTTTACGGGGCCAGGGCCCTAAGGCAGCTCCGCAACCGGAATGAGGTAGACATCAGGGTAAGGCTTCCGAAAGAGGAACGCGACTCGGAATACTATCTGGAGGAATTCATGGTACATACCCGCTCCGGGAAATTTGTGCCCCTTCGCGAGGTGGCAACAGCTACCAGGGACCGGGCCTATATTGCCATTGAAAGGCGTGACGGCCGCAGGGTAATACAGGTCACCGCCGATGCAACACCTCGAAGCAAGGCCGGTGAGGTGTTGACAGAGCTTGCTCAGACCGCAATGCCCGATTTGATGAGTCAATATCCCGGACTGAGCTACAGCTTTGAAGGAAGAGAGGCGGAGATCAGGGAGAGCATGAGCAGCCTTGAATTGACCTTTGTGCTGGCCATGCTCGGAATATATTCCATGCTTGCAATTCCCTTTAGAAGCTATTCACAGCCTCTCATAATAATGATGAGCATACCCTTTGGAATTGTAGGTGCGGTTATCGGGCATCTGATTATGGGCTACAGCATGAGCGTCATAAGCATGTTCGGAATAGTGGCCCTGGCGGGTGTTGTGGTGAACGACTCTCTGGTACTAATTACCTTTGCAAATCGGACGCGCCAGGGGAATGGGGTCGGTCCGCGAAAGGCAATACACCAGGCCGCCATTCAGCGCTTCCGCCCGATAGTGCTCACCAGCCTTACGACCTTTGGTGGATTGGCGCCACTCATTTTTGAAACCTCCAGACAGGCCAGGATGATGATTCCAATGGCTATATCTCTGGGTTTCGGAATTCTCTTTGCCCTGGTTATAACCCTTGCTATAGTTCCCATCCTTTATCTGACCGTGGAGGACATCAAGGGTTTGATATCCCGCCTTCGGCCGGAGATCTCTACCCATGCTTATGATACTGGCCAATATACTGGCATTCCTTCAAGCTCAGGATAGAATTTTACCAATCCTCCCCTTGGGCGCCTCTCCGTCTGGATTGAAAAAGACCCCCTGTTTTGAGCTCTGAGATCTTGCAAATAAGGGCTTTTTCTGAAATACTACCCCTTTATTTGAGACTTTGCTTTAAAGGTTAGTTATCAGTAAGCCTAATTGAGTTAGGCATAACCATATAAAGGGGTGCCTGTTTCCGAGAGGCAATATCTCAAAAGAAATACCACAGTATCCGGCAGTGCCCGAAATATTCGGGGTTTACTCCCGGGGGTCTTTAATTCTCTGAAAAAGTACCCTAAAGCCCGAATATGAGGGCACATGCTTTCAGACCTATAGATATTGCCTGAAGGAAATGGGCACCCCTTCAGGAATTTCTGATTCCTTTTAGTAATTAAGATTCTATCAATAAATTTGAAAAACAGGGCCATTCCTTTAAACCTCAAAGATGGTGGTGCTTTTCTGAAGTGAGCGGCGGGAGTTATGCAAAGATCTCTATTTTCCGACAAATCAGGCAAGAGAATTTTACATGAACTACAAGTTAAAATCAGAAGAGGTTGACCGGGCGAAGTGGATGTCTCTTTTGGCAGTGGGAACAGGTGTGTTTATGGGCACCCTGGACATGAGCATTGTCAATGTGTCCCTTCCCACACTCGTGCGGGAGCTGAATACGAATTTTTCTACTATCCAGTGGGTAATTCTAGGGTATGTGCTGGTGGTGACCTCTATGATGCTTGGGGCGGCCCGGCTGGGGGATATGTTTGTTAAGAAAAGGCCCTATGCCCTGGGCCTGGTCCTTTTTACCCTGGGGTCCCTTTTATGCGGGTTCTCGCCAAATGTGGAATGGCTTATAGCCTTCCGGGTACTTCAGGGGTGCGGAGCGGTCATAACTCAGGCCCTGGGTATTGCTATTATTGTTGAGGTCTTTCCCGCATTTGAAAGGGGCAGGGCGCTAGGCCTTATGGGAAGTATCGTATCCGTGGGACTTGCAATGGGTCCTGCCATCGGCGGGCTCATTGTTGGAATGGTGGGCTGGCGCTGGATTTTTTGGGTAAACGTGCCGGTTTGTATCTTCGCAATCCTGGTAGTGATCCGTTTCGTACCCGCTACCATTCCCCACGAAGAAAACCAGAACTTTGATCTCCCGGGTGCGTTTGCCCTTCTCATAACACTCGGCTGCTATGCCTTGGCCATGACCATGGGCCAGCAACTCGGATTCAGCAACAACATAGTTAAGCTGCTGCTTTTGGCCTCCGGGGCGGGGCTTATTTTATTTCTTGCCCTTGAAAAATACATGTACCAGCCAATGGTGGACCTGGGGCTTTTCAGAAATATCCTTTTCAGCGTCAACCTGATCATGGGGTTTTTAACCTTCGTTATCCTGGGAGGGGGCGTATTTATCCTACCTTTTTTTCTCCAGCTGGTTCTGGGCTATCCGCCCCAGTATATAGGGCTGCTTCTCATGGTGGTACCGAGCACCGTAGGGCTGATTGCACCAATTTCCGGTACGCTTTCAGACAGATGGGGACCCCGGGGGATAAGCCTGATCGGGCTTATTATTATATCCCTAGGGTGCTTTTCCGTCAGCACCTTTCATGGAGAGATGTCTGCTTGGGGATATATTATGAGGGTCATCCCCCTGGGCCTTGGAATTGGCATATTCCAGTCCCCTAACAACAGTGCCATTATGGGTGCAGCACCTCCGGAGAGACTGGGAGTCGCATCGGGGCTCCTGGCCCTTTCAAGGAACCTGGGTCAAGCCACAGGCATCCCTCTTGTGGGCTCGCTTTTTGCAACCATTTCCCTGGCTTCCGCCCGGGTCCGGGCCATGGAAATAACTTCTCTACCTGCAAAGGACTTGGTCGAGGGATTGTCTGGCACCTACCGGGTTACAGGAAGCCTCGCCCTGGTTGCTGCGGGGCTGGCTATTTTTGCCTTGTGGAAGGAGAAAAAGGGAAAAACCTCCAACATAACTTCTTCTTGATTTTTTTCCTTTCCTCTACAGATCGTTTTGGGTATGTTTAAGTAATAACAGTTTGGTCAATTTCAGCCCGGACACTGCATCTTATCAAGACATTTTTTAATGTCTTGATGGTCTGATCCGTTATGTGGAGGCAACTTATTTCAGCCCAGATTGTGCGAGACCTTTGCAAAACATGACATATTTTGTCATCCGAAAAAAGATGGTGGTGCTTTTCGGATGTGACTGTCGTGAAGGGCGCCGTTCTTTTCGTGGCTTACCAGATGCTGGTCTCTTGCCTCTGGTTGCTGGATGCTGGTTTTACAAGAAACACCTTTTTTGTCTTCCCGGCATCGAGCGACCAGTAACCAGTATCCAGCGACCAGCAAAAAGACCAGCCCGGGAGACTCGGAACAGAAGAAAAGCACCGCCATCTTTAAAAATATGAGTTATGCAAAGGTCTGTGTGCAGCAGCCAGCTGTTGCACAATCTGGGTTGAACCGCCAATCAGCGATATTGACCATCAAAAGGAGGGCTTTCAGGTGAACATCTTTCAATTATTTATCAAAAAACACACGCTAAAAATTTCATTGTGGTGCCTGTTTTGTTCTCTGGTTGCCCTGGCAGTAGTATGTTGTTCATCCGATAATACCTATTATCAAGAGTGGAGGGATCCCGTAACCGGCATGGAGTTTGTCTGGATACCAGCGGGAAGCTTCACTATGGGCAGCCCGGACACCGAAGCCTCGCGGGACAGCGACGAAGGACCGCAGCATATTGTAAGCCTTACTCATGGATTCTGGATGGGAAAGTACGAGGTCACCCAGGCACAGTGGGAACAGATAATGGGCTGGAATCCGGTGGTAATACAACCTCAGGGCGATAACTATCCCGTGGTGATGGTAAGCTGGAATGATTGCCAGGACTTTATTGCCAGGCTAAACGCCCAGTCAACAAAGGCTGAGTTTTCCCTGCCAACTGAGGCTCAATGGGAATACGCTTGTAGAGCAGGAACAACCACTCCATTTTATACTGGAGATTGCCTGCCCACCAATCAGGCCAATTACGACGGCAGTTTTCCTTATAACGGCTGCCCGGCAGGCGAATATCGCCGCCATATCATTCCGGTAGGTAGCCTTGCCTCAAATAATTGGTGGCTTTATGACATGCATGGAAATGTCTGGGAATGGTGCCAGGACCGTTATGGAAGCTATTCTTCGGATTACGCGGTTAACCCTGCCGGACCTTCTTCCGGCACCATGCGGGTATGGAGGGGGGGCTCATGGGGGGATAAGGCCCTGTTCTGCAGGTCCGCCGACCGCAGCCGGTATGATCCTGACGAAGCCCGGGATTACATTGGCTTCCGCCTCGTTAGAGTCAAATGACCGGTTTGTTGATTATGTCTTGACAACTCAACTCTGTACTGTTACAACCCAATCAAAATTTTACCACGAAATAGTTTTTCAGGTGCTCCTTTAGAGAGCTTAATAGGGAATCCCGTGAGAGACGGGAGCGGGCCCTCCGCTGTAACCCCGCCCTTTTTTGAAAAGGGACCTCTTTCAGCTATTGTGTGCCACTGTTTCGATCAACCGGGATGGGAAGGCCGCTGAAAGGGCGGGGAAGTCAGAAGACCTGCCTGAAGAAGGGTGCAAACGTAGTGGCAAGAAGCGCACTCATGAGGATTGACGAGGATAAAAAAGGGAAATCCCCGGATCGAATGACGGTCCGGGGATTTTTTTAATGTGGGAACGAATAAATAAGGCGCCAGGGATTTTACCTTGCTCTAACCGGAATGGGTGCTTGCTTCGAAGCCGTTAAGATTGCCCCCTCTGTACCAAGCGGTCAGAAATGAAAGGGGGTGAGAAATGCGTACAGGGAAATCGGGTATTTAAGTCATTTTATTAATTTCAAAGGAACGCTAAATAACTCTTAAAAAAGGAAAAAAATGAAAAACAACCGGGTCTTGATCGTTAGTGACAGTTTTGATAGACGCAACTTTTTGGAATATCAAGTAAGATGTTATAATATGGCCCCCATTTGGTACCCCAACATTTTTTCCGCAATAAAGGCAGTAAGGACCGATCCTTTTTTCATGGTCGTTATTGACCTCTCTCTCCCTGTTCAACCTAAATTGACATTAATGGGAGAAATAAACCGGTATCAGCCGGATGCACGGGTGATAACAATCGAAAAGCAGGAATATCTTAGAAACACAGGGGTGCTTTCTACTTTTTCATCCGTCGCAAGCATAGATTCCATAGAGTCATTTCCGGATAAATTGGAAAGCTATGGGGGAAAAATATAATTTGAAGGTAAAAAGATTTAGCCGTTGCCGACCCGGGGAATGGATTCCATAGGCGAAGCGAAAGCCACCGGACTGGAAAGGAATTTCAATGGAACTTAAGAGTTTGTTTTTGGGTCTTACTTTTGCCGTAGGCATTTTTGCCTTAAAAACCGGGATAGGAATGCATTATATTTTAACGCAAAGGCGGAGTTTAAAAGGCAAGGTCCTTTTTGTTTGCGGATTTGCCTTTGCATATCTTTCCATGTTTTTGATCTCGTACCTTATTCTCGAAAAAATCAATATAATCAATTATTATAATGCGCTCCAGGGGCTTTTCAGGTCAGGCATGTATATTCACTTTTTTTTGGCAGTCGGCCTTATTGTATGGGGAGTATATCTTCTAAAAAAGAAAGGCATTAGAAAGGGGGAAAGCAGGGCCTTTTGGGCGATGATTATACCCTGTCCTGTCTGTACGTCGGTGGTGTTTTTAACCACCGGTTTTTTAGTGGCCTATTTTTCTCATATTGCCTTTTTCGCAGTTATGGGAGGATACCTTTTTTTTATTGCGATTGCTTTTTTTAGCATGCCCGCTCTGGCCCTATGGAAGATGAAAAGCAGCGTAACGCCGGAACAGAACCTTGGCGCGGCAATGCTGTTTATAGCCATCTATTTTATACTGTCGATAATCATCATGCCCCAGTTCAGTGACATAGATTTAATATACAGGATAGCATCCTATCGGGGCGAAAAGGTATCCGTTAAAACAGGTGATGCACTATTTCTTTTAACCGTGGTGTCGGGCATTTTTCTGGCCGGCTATATAATTATGAAGCGAAAGATAAGGAGGGAAAGCAGTTGGATATAGGCGCCTTTTTAAAATTATTTATCTATATAATCTCGAGCTCGCTCCTTTACCCCGTATTATTTTTGCTGGTTGTTTTAACCGGGTGGATTTTGTTTTATTCCGGGTCTATTTTCTCGGAATGGCTGGAAAGGATAAGGTTGGAAAAATGCCCCCCCGAGAGAGTCCCTCAATTAATCAAACAGGGCGATAATACAGGTGTTTTTCCATACAGGGTTAATGCATATATAAAAGGACTTCGGCAGTTGCTGGATAGCAGGGATCAATCAACGGAAGCCGAAATAGAAAACTACCTTCAGGAGAAGACTTTAAGTGTCTGGAAATCCCTTGACCGAAGCAGGATGATTATCAGAATCGGCCCAAGCCTGGGACTTATCGGAACCCTTATCCCAATGGGAACCGGTCTGGCGGCCCTGGCCCAGGGGGATATGACCAAGCTTTCATCCGATCTTGTCATTGCCTTTACCACCACTGTGGTGGGCTTGGCCGTGGGTATAGTAGCCTATTTTTTCTACGCCATAAAGACAAGATGGGCGGAGGAGGATGTCAAGAATATTGAGCTGGCCACTGAAATGCTGACAAAAGACATATTGGAGGAAAAGGAGAAATGAGATACTTAAAGAAAAGAAGAAGCCGCAAAAACAATGATTCGGAAGACAACGATCCCCTGAGCGGGGTGGCCAATCTCTTTGATATCGGGCTTGTCTTCATTGTGGGCCTGATTATCACCCTTTTTACCGCTTATCATCTGCAGGAGCTTTTTAGCGAGAAATCCGAAATAACCATAATGAAAAAAAGTAAAAATGAAGAGATTGAAATCATTACCAAGAAGGGAAAGAAGATAAAGGCGGTAAAGGTAACTAAAAAGAAGGCGGAAGGCCGCGGGCAGAGGCTGGGAGTGGCTTACAGGTTAGAAGACGGGTCCATGGTCTATGTGCCGGATTAGAAAGAAAGGGGAGGAGATGAAATCAAAAGGATACCTGCATGCGTTAAAGGCCGCATTTTCATTTTTCATTATATTGACCGTTTTCTATTATGCCCCTTCGGCGCTTTCCTACCCGGTTAAGTTTGAGGATGCTCACCTGCAAGAAATCACTATCTCAAAACGCCCGTCACGTGTTGTTTCCCTGGTTCCTTCTATCACAGAGATCATCTTTTCTATCGGGGCGTCAGATGCATTGAAGGGTATCACTTATCATATCACTTGTCCTCCGGAAACAACACAAAAGGAAATAGTGGGCGGATTCTTCTCCCCGTCTCTGACTGCCATAGAAGAAGTGCAGCCCGATGTTATTTTTTTGCACGGCATCCATGGGAAAGTCAGGAAAAGGTTTAAGGGTGAAGGATGCCTGTTGATCAACCTTGAGACAAATTCCATTACAGATATCTACAAAAATATCCATTTACTGGGGAGAATTTTCCATAGAGAAGAACAGGCAGCCGGGGTTGCAGTGGACATAAAAAAGCAACTTGAGCTAATCACCAAGAAAGTAGAAAGGATTCCCGAGTCTAAGAGGAAAAGGGTTGTCCGGATTATGGGTTATGATCCGGTAATGGTGCCTGGAGACGATTCCTTCCAGAATGAGATGATTAGTGCCGCAGGCGGCATTCCTCCCGAGCTCGATAAAAAAGGTCATATTGTGACCATGACAAAGGATGAGTGGATGAATTTTAATCCACAGATTATCTATGGCTGCGGTGGTGAAAGGGAGGCGGCCGGGAAGTTTTTAAATCAGCCGGGCTGGAGGGACGTGGACGCGGTGAAAAACGGCAAGATTTTTTACTTCCCATGTGACCTTACCTGCAGGGCATCAACCAATACCGGGTATTTTGTGTCCTGGCTCTCGGCGAGAGTCTATACAGAAGAGTTTTCCAAGAAAGAGAATCAGGTTCTTGAAGAACGGGTCTTCAAGTCCCGGCCTTTATCCGTCCCTCTGAATTACATAGAAAGCGCCCGGATAGTCTATAGCCATATTCATGATTTTGTACACAAGACCTTGATCATAGATTTTAAAGAGCCCCTGTCGGTTGTCTCGACCCTTGAAGGACCACGCAATGGCATTGACTCGGTAGGGAACCACTATTCTCCACCTCCCTGCTGGAGCCTGGAGCATGAACAGATGGTACGGGGTTTGGAGGCTATTCGGGAGCGAAAATACGAGGTATTGGGTAAATCAACGGAAACGGCGAGCTTTCTTTTTACGGGCGCGGACATGGACAATGTTGCCATCAAGAGCCGGCGTTTCAGGGATATGGAGGTGTTTGTTCTGGCTACCGCGGGGGTGAGGGGCAATGCGGTCAGAATGTCGCGTGACCAGGGACTATACTATGACCCTGGGACAATAAACATAATAATACTGTCCAACATGCGGCTTACTCCGCGGGCCATGACAAGGGCCATAATAAGCGCTACAGAGGCCAAGACCGCGGCATTGCAGGATTTAGATATAAGGAGCACCTACTCTAATAGGGTCCATCAGGCGACAGGCACAGGAACCGATAATATTATCGTTGTATCCGGCAGGGGAAAACCTATCGATGCTACCGGCGGCCACACCAAAATGGGGGAACTGATTGCCAAAGCAGTTTATGATGCGGTTCAATCCGCTGTGAACAAACAGAACGGACTATATATAAGGCGGAATGTATTTCAGAGGTGTGAAGAAAGAAACATAAACATTTTTCAATTGGCGGGCCATGTCAATGCTGACCACGCTTTAAAGAGGCAAATCTTTCATGAACTGGAATCCCTTTTACTTGATCCGGAATACGCCTCATTTATAAATGCGTCTTTCGCCATAAGCGATGACTATGAAAAGGGGCTTATCTCCGACCTGAGCAGCTTTGATTCCTGGTGCAGGGAAATAGCAGAAGAAATTGCAGGCAAAAGTATCGAGTTCACAGACGATCTCATAGGAGACTCCGACTTGCCGGTAGTCATCTACAAAACATTCAACACCTTGGTCAATGGAATTCAATACAGGGACAAGGGATAAGCAACATGAATTTTGAAAGTTATAGTTCATGCATCGAATAAAAATAACAATCAATATCTTTTTAATTCTTTTTGTTCTCACTGCCACGGGCCTTTCAGCCTTCGCTCAAGAAAAAGAAAAAATTACCCTTTTGATAGGCACCTCCAACTCTTATAAGGTAGGTCAGGCCATCCGTAAGGTAGTGGAAGTCCCAGGAGTGGCTGATAATTTCAACTTTTATTTCTACACGGATGAGGATTTAAGACAGGGAAAGGTCGACCAAAAAGTTATCACCCGGTCCAGGATTATCATTATTAATGATATGCATAATGAGTGGCGAACCTATGTTCTAAAAAATGCGGACTTCCGAAAAACAAAGGTCTATGGCCTTATCAGAGCGGGAATGGAGCAAGAAAAGATTATTTCCGATCCCAGGGTAAAACAGTATTATGCCCCGCCCACAAAGAAGAACATCAAAAACCTGCTCCTGTTTCTGCTTAACCGCGATTGCGGGCTTGATATCAACTACGGGCAGCCGCGAAATATGCCTGAGATAGGCATCTTTCATCCAAAAGGCGATAAAATCTTTACGAGTTTCAAGGAATATCTGGCATGGTACAGGCAAAAAGGCCTTTATAAGGCTGAAGGTTTTTGGGTAGGGATACCTGATTTTTTCAACTATGTGTTTCCCGGAGAAACAGGACATATTGTAACCTCGCTGATAGAAAATCTGGAAAATAATAATATCAATGTGTTGCCGGTTTATTCATATCCCCCATATTTCGCTATTGAAAGATTCTTTTTTGATGAACAGGGAAGATCCAGGATTAATCTAATTGCAGCCCTTTCCCTAAAATTCGCCAATATTGATGATAAAAAGGTAAAACAAAGTTTGATCAAATTGGGGGTTCCCCTGTTGAATTCCATTAGAATGTATTTCCGGACGATTCCAGAATGGAGGGAATCTTCCAGGGGACTGGGGATCATGCTGCTTTCCTCCGCGGTGTGCAGACCGGAAATAAATGGATTAATCGAACCTACTGTTTTGGGCGGAAGGGTTGTTCTAAGGGACGAACTCACCAACAAAGATGTTTATGCGGATAGGCCCATAAAGGAAAATATTGAATTTTTCGTTAAACGTATAAAGGCATGGAGAAACCTTCAGACAAAGGCAAACAAGGATAAAAAGATTGTTATTATGTATTGGAACCATACCCCGGGCAAGCAGAATGTGGGGGCCACTTACCTTAATCTCTTCCGCAGCCTGAAGGAGATTTTAAAGAGGATGCGCGAGGAAGGCTACAAGGTCAAGGGAGAAATTCCGTCAGAAGAAGAGGTAAAAGAGCTCGTGTTGAAAAGCGGCCGTAATATAGGCTCCTGGGTTCCAGGTGAGCTTGAAAACCTCATCAACACAAAAAGGGTTATTCGCCTGCCTGTGGCAAAGTATTTAGAATGGTACAAGGAAATAGACGAGCACTACAAGAAGAGATTGGAGGCTGAATGGGGTGAGGTAGAGGATTCGAAGATTATGATAAAGGATAAAGAGATTATTATACCCTACGTAAATATGGGGAACGTGGTACTTGTTCCCCAGCCTTCAAGGGGCTGGGCCGATGACCCAATGAAGCTGTATCATTCCACTCAGCTCTGGACACACCATCAATACACTGCCTTTTATCTCTGGCTGAAGCGTGAAGTTAATGCCGATGCTATTATTTCTCTGGGGACCCACGGCACCCACGAATGGCTTCCTGGCAAGCAGGTGGGCTTAAGCCAATCCTGCCCCCCGGAAGTGCTTATCCAGGACTTGCCCAATATTTACCCCTATATCATGGATAATATTGGAGAAGGACTGCAGGCAAAACGCCGTGGACGGGGTGTAATAATCGATCACCTTATTCCGGCAATGAAAAAGGCGGGCGTTTATGAGGAGTACAGGAATTTGGCAGGTTTAATTAATGAATACAACGATGCCCTTACTCGCAGCCATGAACTGGCGGAGAAAAAATTCAAAAGGATTCGGGATATGGTGAAAAAGCTGGGCCTTGATAAGGATCTTCTTTTAAAGGAATTAGACGAAGAGGCCATAGAGGAGATCGAGCATTATTTGATTGAGCTTCAGGAGGCCAATGTTCCTTATGGCATGCACACCCTCGGAGTGTCTCCGCAAGGGGAGGCGTTGAAGGAATTCAGCCGGATAATAAAAGAGAGAAACAAGGGGCTTCTTCTGGGCGAAATTAAAAAGAGACTGGGACATTGCTCTTTAGAAATAGACCGCCTAATCGCAGGTCTTGAAGGCAAATACATCCCCTCCGGTGAGGGAAACGACCCTCTTAGAAACCCCGAGGCCATACCTACCGGTAAGAACTTTTACGGGTTTGACCCGGCAAAGGTTCCTTCAAAAGATGCATACGCCCTGGGAAAAGAACAGGCAAAGGAGATGATTCGAAATCACCTTAAAGAGAAGGGAGAATATCCGGATAAGGTCGGGCTGATCCTCTGGAGTATTGAATTGCAGCGTAATGAAGGAACCCAGGTAGGAACCGCCCTTTACCTTTTAGGCATGAGGCCTGTTTGGGATGATAACGACAGAGTAACCGGAGTTGAGCCCATTCCAGGGGCGGAGCTGGGCCGGCCGAGGATAGATGTGCATCTGCAGGTCTCAGGGCTTTTCAGAGACTCCTATCCCAATATTATCCTTCTCTTGGATAAGGCAGTTCGTCAGGCAAGTCATCTAAAGGATGTAGAGAATTTCGTCGCCAAACACAGCCGGAAGATAAAGCACGCTCTGGTACAAAAGGGGCATAGCGAAGAAAAGGCTGATGACTTGAGCACGATAAGGGTCTTTTCCGCAAGGCCGGGCAGTTACGGAAACACATTAGAAGACCTTATCCCCAATAGCGGCTTCTGGGAAAGTGACGAGGAGCTTGCAGACGTCTTTATTAATTTCGTTTCTTTTGGATACGGTAAAGGTATCTGGGGGGAGCCCCTTAAATCCGCCTACAAGAAGAACCTGGAGGATGTCAAAATCACCATGCATACCAGGTCCAGCAACCTTTTTATGAACATGGATACAGACGATGTGTTTACATGCTTGGGCGGTCTCTCCCTGGCAGTAAAAAGGGTGGGGGGCGAATATCCTAATGTTGTGCTTTCTATCCAGGAAGATCCGGATAAGGCCCATATTGAAGATATCGAAAGGACACTTGGAAAAGAACTCAGGGCCCGTTACTTGAATCCTAAATGGATCGAGGGCATGAAGAAAGAGGATTACGCAGGGGCCAGGGAGATGAGTAGATTCGTAGAGCATATGTGGGGATGGCAGGTGACAACCCCCTTTGCCGTAGATGAGACCAAATGGATGCAGACCTACGAGGTGTATGTGGAAGATAAATACGGAATGGATCTCAAGGAATTTTTTAACAGGGCCAACCCCTGGTCCTATCAGTCTATTACAGCCCGGATGCTTGAAGCGGTTCGTAAAGGCTACTGGAAGGCGGATGAAAGCCTGAAAAAGAAGCTGGCAGTAGAATATGCCGTGAATGTAGTTGAAAAGGGTATCGCATGTTGCGATCACACCTGCAACAACCCATTGATGAACCAGATGGTTGTAAACATAGTCTCCCTGCCCGGTGTCATGTCCCCTGAAATGGTGGAACAGTTCAGGATAGCAGTAGAGCAGGCAATGGGAAAGGCACTGGATGAGAAGGTTAAAGACAGAAGGAAATTGCAGAAGAAGCTGCAGGAGGGATTTAACAAAAAGCCGCGGTCAGGTGATCAAAAATCCTCCAGAGCAGAAAAGGACAGTAAGCAGGTGTCAAAAGGGGGTTCTGAATCTAAGGTGGTTGAGGGGCTAAAGATGGAGGAGACCAAGGCAAAGGATGATACCACCGATATATCCTCCTCCGGCATACAATGGTTCGCAGCCCTGTTTATTCTTGTGATCATAGGGTTGGCCGTATATGGGGCAAAGAGACATAGGTGAGCTTGGAAGGTTTATGAAAAAAGGGGAATTTTTCCCTTGACTCACAATACAAAGTTAAAATTTTTGCTGGAACAGGGGCAACTCTTTTTTAACCCTCCTGAAGAGAGATACTCAAAACCGGAGAGATGGAGAACAGAGTCGAAGACATGGATAATGTGAATATGGTGTTGGTTCGAAAAAATGATGGAAACAGCCTGAATTTTGAAAAATTGGTACATCTGGCGGTTTCCATGGGCGCAAGTAACGCCCGGGTGATCTCTTCGCGGGAGATTTCAGTCGAAGACGAACTGGCAAAGCTTTGCAAGGAACCTAGGTGCGGCTATTACGGACTTTCACCGAGCTGTCCCCCTCATGTTTCCGGTCCATCAGGGTTCCGGAGGTTGCAGGAAACCATTAAATACGCCCTCGTCGTTAGAATCATTTTCCCTTCATGTGTTCTTCATTCCGATGAACGAAGGGAGGTATTGAAATTGCTTCATGAAATTGTTGCCTGTGTTGAACAGGAAGCCATTGGTATGGGATATGTAAATTCTAAGGCGTTTTCCGGAGGTTCCTGTAAGGATATTTTTTGTCATAATTATGCGGAATGCCGAAGATTGTCAGGAGATGGAGAATGCCGTTACCCAAAGCATGCCCGTCCTTCCATGTCCGGTTTCGGTATTAATGTATTCCGGCTGATGAAATCCTGCGGTTGGCCGGTGAAAATTAACACCGGAAAAGTAAGGTCGGATTCTGAGCCGATGACTTGGGTCGCCGGTTTGGTAATGATCGATTGAACAGCAATTCCGTCGTTATTAGGGTGAGTAATAACTTGCCTGTTTTATTGGTAAGGCAAACTGAATAAAGGTAGATTTTAACGCAGATTGTGCGGTAGTTGGCTATTGCACAATCTGGGGTAAACATATAAAAATATAAGGTTGATTAATTCACATGCCCAGAAAAGTCCGGCTGGATGCTCCAGGCCTTTTGCACCATGTTGTTATAAATGGAATAAGGGCTCGGGGTATATTTAAGGATGAAAAAGATCGAAAAGATTTTATCACACGGCTTTCAATTCTCCTGCCACAAACCAAAACCCGGTGTTACGGCTGGGTATTAACGCCCAATAACGCCCATTTTCTTCTCAGAAGCGGACCCTCAGGAATTTCCAGATTGATGAGAAGATTACTGACAGGCTATGCCGTGTCTTATAACAAAAGGCACAGAGAGAGGGGCAGGGTTTTCCAAAATAGGTATAAGTCCGTCATATTTCAAGAGGCACTCTACCTGCGTGAGTTGATTCGCTATATTCATTTAATTCCTTTAAGCTCAAAAACTGTGCCTGATTTAAAGGCACTGGATCACTATCCTTATTGCGGGCACAGTGCTTTGATGGGAAAGGAAAAGGTAGTATGGCAGGATGTTGAATATGTTTTAGAATATTTTGGAAACGGAAATGCAGACGCTCGAAAAAAGTACAGGCACTATGTTGAAAAGGGGGTTTCCAGGGGAAGACGTCCTGAGCTTGGAGGGGATAATTTTATAAAACGTCCCGAGTGTCGGCATGAATTAAAATCTATACTTTTGGTAGAAAACGGCCCAATCGAGATTGACCAGCGAGTATTAGGAGAGAAGAGGTTTATCAAGGATGTGTTCCTCCAGGCAGAAGAGGGCCTCTCACTCGAATATAGGCCCCAAAGCAGTGGTTTTAATTTTGACAAAATCGTTGACAGGGTATCTCAATTATTTAGCCTGGAAAAGGGATACATAACCGGAAGGGGCAGACAAAGTCATAGGGTGCGGGCCAGGGACCTAGCCTGCTACTGGTCGGTGGTTGACCGTGGAATATCCATGGCGGATTTAGCCGATAGGCTCGGCCTAACACTTGCGGCAGTTAGTTACGCAGTGAAAAGGGGTGAGGAAGTAGCTAAAGAAGGTGGTTATCTGCTGGAGGGTTAGTTGTGTGAATATTCGTTTTTGCCTGTTTTTTACAAAAACTGATTTTTGCATGAGTTTTGAAAGTGCTCCAGCTTATATATTAGAATAACACTATATGCCTATTGCCTTAACTCCTAAAATATAGTATAATATATTGAAATTACAGTG
>CAZZPR010000016.1:0-46897 GCA_964655655.1 uncultured Desulfobacteraceae bacterium
GATAGGGTAGTTTCTCACCCCTGATAATGGGTATTCTCCCAGCCCTGATAATAAATTAGAGCTGTAAAAATGGTGGAAGCCGGTGAAAGCCCTGAACTGGTTATAAAAGCCTTTGGATTTCATCCTTCGGCCATCTACCAATGGATCGCCAAATATCGAGAAGGTGGTATCCAGGCCTTGAAAACCAGAAAGACAACAGACCGTCCCACCAAACTCAAAGGCCCGCAAATTCAGAAAATATACGATATCATCACCTCCAAAAACCCCCTGCAGCTTAAATTTGAATTCGCCCTTTGGACCCGGGAAATGATTAACCCGTGTTTAGCGCTCCAATATAAGCTATTATTTTTTCTTGACGAATTTTCCGGACGTGTGTTAATTTTTGATACATGAATCATATTTCATAGACAGGGTATAAATTTTTATAAGTGGGGTTATTATTGCCGAGGAAAAAACAAAATCAGCGCAGATCGCTTACCTCAAAGGGAAAGGCCACCCGGGCCTCCATTTTGGATGCTGCACATGAGGTATTCAAGGAAACGGGGTATTACGGGTCATCCATTTCCGAGCTTACCAGGCGGTGTAGAGTATCCATGGGTACATTTTACCAGTATTTCAGGAACAAGGAGCAGGTATTTTTAGAACTGAACGACCTTATCTTATCCCGGTTTTTTGAAAAAAGCAGACTTCTTCAGGCCGCTGAGGGAGATTTTGAGCAAAGGTTGAAAAGGGCTGTAGACTTACTTTACAGCCACATTAAACACAATTTTGCATTTCATTCCATATTGGGCGAGTCCGAACTGGTGGAAAGGGTAACCGTTTTCTATTACGAGTCAATTGCACGCTATTACCGGGACTTTTTCCGCAGAGAGTCCCAAGGAGGGGCTATCCGGGCCTTAGATCCCAATATCCTTGCCTATTCGCTTATTGGAATATGCTATTTTAATTCCCTTGACTGCTGGGACGCTATAGGTGAAAAATTTTCCAATGAGGAAATTGTGGATATGATTACCGAATTTTCCCTCCACGGCATAAGCGGACCCTCACCCTGGGAAAGACCGGAGGATTGGGACATCCTTTCTCTCCCGGAGCCGATACCCCTTCGTCCGGAAAAGTCGAATAACTTCAGCAAGGGCGAGGAAACGCAGAGAGCCATTTTACAGGCCGCTGAAAAGGTTTTCAGCAGGCACGGTTTTAACAGGGCGAATATAGGGGAGATAACACGGGAAGCAGGTGTGGCCCAGGGGACCTTTTATATCCATTTTGAAAGCAAGAGGCATCTTATAGAGGGATTTGTCAGGTATATCAATTACGAGTTGCGACGGGAAATACAACGCAGGATAACCAATATGAAAGACAGGCGGGACAAAGAACGCGGAGGGGTATTGGCATTTTACGAGTTCCTTCAAAAACACAAGGAGATTTACAGGGTTGTTCCCGAGTTTGAAAAAATCGGAAAAGATATGTCCCTATGGTATTATAAAAAGATAGCAGTGGGATATATTAAGGGATTGGAAGAAGGGATAAGAAAGAGGGAAATCAGGGACATGCCCCCCTTGTTTCTGGCGCTTTCCCTTATGGGCATAACCCACTTTATTGGCTTGAGATGGGTAGTTTGGGGGAAAAATGATCAGGGTATAAACTCCTCGCAATTAAATCAGGATGTTATTGAGTTCATCCTGAATGGCTTAAAAGCATAACAACATATCGAATCTTCTTGGATATAGCTTTATCTCGCAGCCGGAAATCTCGAGAGGCTGAGAGAAAACAAAAAAATTTTATTTTTATCTCCACATTTAACAATTTTTTCTTGACAAGAAAAATGCTGTTATATATTTTACCTTTGTTTTTGATAGTTGATTCAGCTTTCATGTTTCTCCTTGAATTTCCTAATGATAGATCTTGAGAAAAAAATAGCGATCATTACGGGCGCAAGTTCCGGTATCGGGGCGGCTTTAGCGAAAGAATTATCAGACAGGGGCGCCAAGGTCGCAATAGCTGCCAGGCGCAGGGAAAAGCTCCAGAATGCGGCGGAGTGCTGTTCCGGGGAAACGCTTGTAGTTGAAACTGATATTACCAAAAGACAAGATCGCGAAAGGCTTATCCAGGAAACCCTTCAAAGATGGCAAAGAATAGACATCCTGATCAACAACGCCGGACTTGGAATGTACGGACATTTCAGCAACACCACCGAGGAGGACTGGAGAAGGATCTTTGAGGTGAACCTTTTCGCCCCGGTTTTTTTAACCCAGGCGGTAATACCTGTAATGCAGAAACAGGGGCAGGGAATAGTGGTAAATGTGGCCTCAGTAGGGGGTCTTATTGCCCATTCGGACAATGTGACCCCTTATGTTTCCACCAAGCATGCAGTAATAGGTTTCTCACGTGGGTTAAGAAAGGACCTGGCAGGCACGGGAATCCGTATCCTGGCAGCATGTCCGCACTTGACAGATACCGAATTTTTTACCACCTCTCCGGGTGCGGAGCAAATGGCCTCAGAGGTGGAAAAGTATAAGGACTTTATGGATACCCCCGAAGATGTTGCAAACGGTATTCTGGGACAAATGGATTCGGAGAACCTGGTAATTTTTCCAACTGCCAAACCGGCCAAGGCATACCAGAAACAGAGAGATTTATAGCTTTGCTTGGCCAGTTGGGAGGTGTTTAGCATGCAAACAGACAAGGTAGAAACAGCCCTGGTAACCGGAGGTGGGTCCGGGATGGGGAGGGCCGTAGTCGAGGAACTATGCAGTGCAGGGCTCCGGGTTTTTGTGGCGGATGTAAATCTAAAGTCCGCAGTGGAGACAGCCAAGGCCGCAGCGACAAATAACGGGAGTGCGGAGGCTTACGAAGTTGATATTTCCAGTAGCTACTCTGTGGCTTCGTTGTTCAAGAAAATAAAGGACGCTACCGAAAGACTGGACCTGCTGGTTCATACCGCGGCTGTCATGGGAAGGACAGCCTTTATAGAGGATATGGAAGACGAAGATTGGAAAAAGGTGGTGTCTGTTGACCTGGATGGAGTTTTTTATTGCTGCCGGGAGGCCGTGCGCTGGATGAAGGGGCATAAAACCGGGCGCATCATACTTTTTAGCTCCGTGGCATCTCAAGCCCCTACCCCTGGAGCACTTGCCTACAGCGCTGCCAAGGGAGGGGTCAATATGCTTGGCAAGACCCTGGCCCAGGAGTTGGCTAAATATAATATAAGGGTAAATATCATCGCTCCGGGGTATATTCAAACACCCATGCTGAAGGGATTGCCGGAGGGCTTTTCGGATTATGTGATCAAGAGAACCCCTTTAAAGAGGTTCGGAGAGGTCGGGGAAATCGCGCGGCTGGTATCCTATCTGGCATCTCCTGAGGCGGATTTTTTTACCGGGCAAATCTTCAGCCCCAACGGGGGATTTGTTATTTAGCAAGGGAGGGGAAATATGTCCGAGGAATACAAAAATCTGTTGGTGGAGGAAAAGGGTGAGGATATTTGCCGGGTGACAATTAACCGCCCGTATGACAGAAATTCCATTAACACGGCACTTATGCAAGAGGTTGAGCTGGCACTGGGGGATATTGAAAAGAGCGGTTCCAGGGCCATTGTATTCAGCGGAGCAGGGGACACCTATTTTATCGGCGGGGCGGACGGTGTTGAAATGATGCAGTGCGACCCCGAACAAGCCAGGGCTTTTTCTTTCCGCATTCAGAACCTGTTCAACAGGATGGAGGAGAGCCCTCTTATACTGCTGGCGGCAATAGACGGTTTATGCTTCGGGGGCGGATGTGAGTTTGCCTTGGCCTGCGATCTTCGAGTGGCAGGCGAGGACAGCCGCGTGGGACTGCCCGAGGTTAAAGTCGGGCTGATTCCCGGCGGTGGCGGCACCCAGAGGCTTCCGAAGGTGGTGGGTGCAGGAAAGGCCATGGAGATGATACTCAGGGGAAACCTGTACAAGGCGGCAGAGGCCCTCGAGATGGGCCTGGTTAACAAGATGGTTCCCAAAGAAGACCTTTTTATTGAAGCGGAAAAATTACTCAGGTCTATTTTCAAAAACCCGCAATACGCCCTTACCCAGGCTAAAAGGGCTGTTATAGCCTCAAGAAACGGGCCTTTTCAGGAAGGCCTTATGGTGGAGACCCGGGAATTCAAAAAATGCTTTACCCAGGACTACTTTGTAAGATCGATGTGCAAACAGCTTGATGAAGGCGTGCTGAAGACTACAACGGAATTACCTGAATGGATTTGCAAGGAGAGGGGGGGATAATTATGAAGGTTTTAGGAATTACTGGAAGCTTGCGGGAAAACAGCAATACCCTTGTATACGTGGAGACTGCGCTGAAAGTACTTGCAAATGAGGGAATGGAAACAGAGCTCATCTCCCTGCGGAACAAGGAAGTAAAGCCCTGTACCGGTTGCTACGACTGCAAGGAAAAGGGCTATTGCACCATTCAGGGAGACGATTTTAATGAACTTCTGGAAAAAATGCGCCTGGCCGAGGGTCTTATACTTGGTTCCCCGGTATATGTAAGTTCCGTTGCCCCCCAAATGATGTGCCTGCTTTCAAGGGCCGCCTTTGTATCTCACTGGTCGGGTAAGTTTTTTACCGGAAAGGTAGGGGGGCCTGTCACAGTGGCCCAGAGGGCGGGTCACAACATGGCCTTTTCACAGCTTCTTTTATGGTTTTTCTTTAACGGATACACAGTACCCGGGTCCATTTACTGGAACGTGGGAGTGGCTGGTTCTCAGGGGGCCCACGATGCTGCGGATGATGAGTTGGGCCTCCAGATAGTCACTGCCTTTGCCAATAACATGGCGGGTTTAATGAAGAAGGTTTTTGCCCGAGAAAGCAGTTAAAAGGAGGGTTTTTATGGAAGGAAAAGGCATAGGTTACTGGCTTACCAAAAGGGAGATGCTCTCCGGGGACAGCGAGGCCTTGGTGGATGGAGAAAAAAGGTTTACCTATGGACAACTTAATAAAAGGGTGAACCGGCTGGCCGGCTACCTTCAATCAATCGGGCTTAAATACGGGGACCGTTGCGCATATTTGAGCTATAACTGTTTTGAAATAGTGGAATTAATATTTGCCGCAGCCAAACTCGGCCTTGTCATTGTACCCTTGAACTGGCGGCTTTCACCTTCGGAGCTGGGTTTTATCCTTTCAGACAGTGGAACGGAAACCCTTTTCTTCGGCCCTGAATTCTCTGAAACAACAGATGCCTTGAACTCCGAAAGCCCGGTGAAAAGAACGGTTATAATGGGCGATAACGGAAAGGCTGGCCCCGGTTTCGATGTATATGAGGATGTGCTGGCGGATCAGTCTGACAAGGAACCGGCACCCGATAAGGATGTAGGCCTTGACACACCCCATATTATCATGTACACTGCGGGAACTACCGGTCAGCCCAAGGGGGCGATTTTAAGCCAGGGGGCCAGTTTTTGGAACGCAGTGAACCTTGAGCTGGATATGAACTTCCACCCGGGCGACCGCGACCTTTTGGTGCTGCCAATGTTTCATATAGGCGGCATCGGGTTATTTACACTTCCCATGATCCATGTCGGAGGAACAGTAGTTATTCAACGTACCTTTGATGCGGCAGAGACCCTTAGACTCTTGAGGGATGAGAACATTTCCCTGTTTTTCGGAGTTCCCGCGATTTTCTTGTTTTTGATACAGCATCAGGACTTCAATGCGGGGGCCTTTCAGTATGTACGTCTGGTGATGAGTGGTGGTGCGCCTTTGCCGGAGGCACTGGTAAAACAATATCACGAAAAGGGGATAGTGCTTCAGCAGGGATTCGGAATGAGTGAGGCAGCACCAAGCATTTCCACCCTGAGAAAGGAGGTTGCCCTGGAAAAGGCAGGTTCTATAGGCAGACCGGTGTTTCACCTGGAGGTAAGTATTGTGGATGAAAGGATGAAGGAAGTGGCGGTGGGCCAGGTAGGGGAATTGATAATGCGGGGGCCCAATATAATGCAGGGCTACTGGAACAGGCCTGAGGCAACGGAAGAGGCCTTTGCCGGGGGCTGGTTTCATTCCGGTGACCTTGCCAGAATGGATGAAGACGGGGATATATATATAGTGGACCGTAAAAAGGATATGTTTATATCCGGCGGTGAGAATGTGTACCCCGCAGAAGTGGAAAATGCCATATTCGAGCTTTCCCAGGTCTCCGAGGCGGCGGTTATAGGGGTAGAGGATGCCAGGTGGGGAGAGGTGGGTAAAGCGATGGTAGCCCTGAAACCCGGAGAACAGTTGACTGAAGAGAAGGTGACCGAATTCTTAAAGGGAAGGCTGGCCAAATACAAGGTTCCCAAGAGCGTGGTTTTTTTGGACCAGCTGCCGAGAAACGCGGCCGGAAAGGTGCTTAAAAACACCCTGAGGGAAAAGTACACTTAGGCAGATATTTGTTCTCCAAAATAAAAAGGAAAGGAGGTGTGGCTGATACAGTAAGGTCGAAGATTTTCGGAAAAGTTAATAATTAAAAGGAGGTAGGCCAATGAAATCAGGAAAGACAATTATTGCCTTGACGGCGGCATTCGTTATGTGTCTCTTTTTTGTCGGCAATGTAACAGCTGCGGAGCCGATAAAAATGGGCGCGATTTTGCCACTGGGTGATATAACCGGTGCTCAGGCATCCAAGGCCATGAAACTGGCGGTTAAAGAGCTGAACGAACAGGGCGGTTTGCTGGGGCGGCCGGTGGAGCTTGCGGTGGTGGACAGTGAATTCAGACCTGAAAAGGGCGCGGCCGCTGTAGAGAAACTGGTTACAGTAGACAAGGTTGATGTGTTACTTGGAGGCATGTCCAGCGGTGTTCACATGGGCCAGATACCGGTCCTGAAAAAATATAAAAAGGTGACCGTGTGGATAGGAGCAGCCTACCACGGATGCGAGGAGGCCATGAAAGGCCAGGACTGGTATTTTCACCTTCACCCCTGGGATTATCTGCAGGGCGCAAGCTATGCCGAAGGCTGGAACGCACTGGAGGAGAAGTATCCGGAGGTGTCCATACAAAAGCAGTTCTGGGCCTATGAGGAAGGTGCCTTCGGCAGCGGATCCTATAAGGCCAGCTCTACCCTGTGGCCGGACAGAGAAATAAGGGGAGAATCATTCAAGAGCGCTGCCCACGGCGGAGGTGATTACCGTACCATTTTAAGACACGCTAAACAATTCGGTCCCGATATCTTTTTCTGGGTCGGGTATGGTGCGGATGCGCTGCCTATAATGGAGCAGGCCAAGGAAGTAAACTTCTCACCACCCATTTTCCTGGGATCCCCCCCGGGCTGGCCCCCGGACTTCGGAAAATCTTCCCTTGCAGAGGCCGTAACCCTTTACGGCATGTGGGCCCCTTCCATTAAGGAGGTAAGTACTGTAAGCAGACACTTTTGGGAGGAGTATAACAAGATGTATAAGGATCCGCCTGCAACATATTTTGCGCCACTGGGTTACACAAACGTGATGTTCGTGGCCGAGGGAATCAAAAAGGCCGGTACGGTTGAAAAGGATGCCCTGATAAAGGCCCTGGAGGAAGTGGAATACCCTTCACCATGCGGAGAGGTCCTTAAGATTGCCCCCAGCAATGTTATCAAGCATCAGGGATTCAGAAGGCAGAAGATACTGCAATGGCAGGATGGAAAACAGGTAGTGCTGTGGCCCTTCCAGTTTGCCACCGCCAAGATCGATCATCCTTTCCCCAGTTGGGAAGGAAGATAAAACTATTTTTCATACCGGGGGAGCAAAAAATTGCTCTCCCGGCGAGTTTTAAAAATTAACCGATGTGCGGTGAAAAGTAAAATTATGAAATTAATGGGTGTGGGATACTATGGATATAACAGCTAAGATTAAGCGCCGAAACTATCAGGTTGCCTTTGTTTCCATAATAATAGCAGTCCTTTTGGGCTACTGGAAGCCCTATGTACTGCTCGAGGGGGCTCAGATTTCCTGCCTTTATGCAGGTATCGCCATTCCCATGGCCCTTATCCTGGGGGTGGTGGGCATTATAAACCTGGCCCACGGCGAGTTCATGATGCTGGGCGCTTTTTTTGCGTACTGGTTGAATATTTATACGGGCATGGACCCCTTTGTTGCCCTTATTCCTGCTCTGGGGGCCTTTTTTCTTCTGGGCACCCTTACATATGTGGCTACCATAAAGCATATACTCGAGGACGAGGAATTGAACCAGCTTCTTTTGACCTTTGGCCTCGGCATGATATTCACCGAATTCGCCAATCTTTTGTGGACGAGTCAATCCAGGAAAATACAATTGGATTATGTATCCTCCTCAGCCAGCATAGGATCTTTCAGCTTTGGTACATTTGAGTTCGTCTATGTGGCTGCAGCGGTTGTTATATTGGCCGGTCTTTTGCTTTTTCTTAAGTATACCAGAACCGGGCAGGCAGCCAAGGCTGTAGGGCAAAACCCCCGGGGAGCAAAGTTGGTAGGAATCAATGTCAACAGGACCTACCTGATAATATTCAGCATTTCCATAGCCCTGGTGGGCGCCATGGGCGTTATATTTACTACCAGGCACTCCATCTGGCCCTTTGTGGGAGGCACGTATACAATGAAGTCCTTTTGCCTCACAGCCATGGCCGGCATGGGAAATATAACGGGGATACTCTGGGCCAGCTTTATACTGGGAATCTCCGAGACCCTGGTAAAATCTTTTTACGGATGGGGCGGATGGTCCGATATCATATTTTTCGCCCTGATCTTTATAGTAATCCTGGTTAAATCTTATCAAGGGCAGGTAAAATGAGAAACTGGAAGAACATTATCTACGGCTTGATCATATTGGCATGTATAACCATTCCCTTTTTTTCCGGTGTGTACCTGTTAAGCGTAATCGGGACAATCCTGCTGTTTATGGTGCTGGCCCTGAGCTGGGACATGCTGCTCCGGTCCGGCCAGATCTCCTTTGGGGTGGCGGGTTTTTTCGGTGTTGGTGCTTACGGGGGACTTTTAACCTCCTACTATACAGGACTGAATCCTTTATTGAGCATAATTTTTGGTGGTATTGCAGCCGGGCTTATTGCAGCGGTTATAGGTCTGGCCGTTTTGCGGCTCAGGGGAATGTATTTTGCCATTGTTACCCTGGCGTTGGCGGAGATATTCAGGGTAATAGTAAAAAACACCCCGGAGCAGACCGGGGGCCCGGAGGGCTTGATACTGCCCTCCGCTATATTTGGGGGAGACCCTACAAAGACCTACTGGCTTATTTTGGGCCTTACCATTTTTACTATTCTAATCTCCATAATATTTCAAAAGACGAGGATACATTTTGCGGTTACCTCCATAAGGGACGACGAGATTGTGGCCAAGTCAAACGGAATAAATGTATTTAAATATCTGGTTATTTTATTCGCGGTTACTTCCGCCATTCAGGGCCTGGCAGGGGGAGTGTATGCACATATATACGCATTTGTCTCCTCGGAGGCTACCTTTTCACTGAACTTTGTCCTTCTGCCCATGGCCATGGCACTTCTGGGAGGCATACACACTACCTGGGGACCGGTCCTGGGGGCGCTCCTGCTCGGGGGTGCATCAGAATACCTGAAGCTGCTTATCCCCTACGGCCATCTTTTAGTATACGGCATTATCATAGTGTTTGCAATCTTGTTTATGCCCAAGGGCATATTTGGCCTGATAAAAACCAAGTTAAACACAAATAAAAATACTTCATAGGATTGGGAAATGGCTATATTAGAGACCAAGGGAGTAAAGAGGTTTTTTGGAGGTTTGGCAGCCCTCAACGACGTAAACATCGAGGTGGAAGAAAAGGAGATTTTGGGTTTGATCGGGCCGAACGGAGCTGGCAAGAGCACCTTTACCAACGTGATAGCCGGCATATATTTTCCCTCTGGAGGAAGTGTTATTTACCAGGGGCAGGATATCTCCCGGATGTTTGCCCATGAAAGGTGCAGGATCGGAATCGGGAGGACCTTCCAGATTATTAGGCCCCTCGGTGGTATGAACCTTCTGGAAAATATCATGGTAGGGGGGCTTTTCGGGCAGGGCCTGGGACAAAAGCAGGCCAGAAAAAACGCCGAAGAAATATGCGAATTTGTAGGGCTTAAGGACATACACAAAGGCGTTACAATGCTTACCGCCCTGGAGATAAAGAAGATGGCCATCTCCCAGGCATTGGCCACGAGGCCGAAAATTCTTTTTCTTGACGAGGTTATGGCCGGTCTTAATACGGATGAGACCATGGAGATGATTGGGCTTGCCCAGAGGATTAATGAACAGGGAATCACCATTGTGGTTATTGAACATGTTATGCGCGTGATCAAGGAGCTGACCCACCGGGTGGTGGTGCTGGACTGGGGTCAATTGCTGGCACAGGGGCCATATGAAAAAGTTTCCGAGGACCCCAAAGTGATAAGCGCATATCTTGGAGAGGATGCAAATGCTTGAGATCAAGGACTTAAACATATTTTACGGAAAGTTGCATATAATATGGGACCTGTCTTTGCAGATAGGCGACGAATCCGTGGGTCTGTTCGGGCCGAACGGAGCCGGAAAGACCAGCCTGATAAATGCTATTTTGGGGCTGATGAAGCCCAGGAGCGGGGAAATTTCGTTCGACGGAGAGTCCATACTCCCGTTGAAAACCCATGAAAGGGTCTGGAGGCGGATTGCAGTGGTGCCCCAGGAGAGAGAACTGTTTCCGCTTATGACCGTACTGGAAAATTTGAGATCCGGTTCCTCATATGTTCCCGGTGCCAGGGAAAAAACAGAAGAACTCCTTCAGAACGTGTTCCAGATGTTTCCCGTGCTAAGGGACAGGGTAAAGCAGCTTGCCGGTACGCTCAGCGGTGGAGAACAAAGGATGCTGGCAATTGCACGGGCCCTTATGGCGGAGCCCAAGCTTCTTATCCTGGACGAACCCTCAAGCGGACTGGCGCCGTTTGTAGTGTCAGGGCTTTTTAACAGGCTGGGGAGCTTGAAGAACGGACTCTCTCTATTTATAGCGGAACAGAATGTAAGGCAATGCCTCAAGGCCATTGACAGGGGCTATGTGCTGGAAAACGGCAGGATGGTATTGCAGGATAGTGCCCAGGGCCTGGAGGGAAACGATCATGTCAGAAAGGCCTTTCTTGGTTTGTAAAAGTCAGTAAAGGAGTTAAGTTGTTATGTCTGAACCAGATGCTGTTGCCGGGATACTCAGTCTGGCCTCCTATATACCCCGGGCTTACCATGATGCGGATTATATCGCCTCTCAGTGCGACACACCGTCAGACATAATTCGCACCAAGCTGGGTTGGTATCAAAAGAATGTACCCGGCCCCGGGGATCACACAGTAGCAATGGGTCTGAAGGCCGCTCGAAGGGCCCTGTACTATTCCGATCTGTCCCCCTCGGAAATAGACGTAGTGATATGGAGTGGCGAGGAGATAAAGGAGTACAGGAATTGGCCGGTGGGGCCCAAGATTCAAAAGGAACTCGGAATAAAAGATGCCTGGTCCTTTGACATACAGCAGAGGTGCGGGACAAGCCTTGTGGCCATCAAGCTGGCAAGAGATATGATTCGGTCCGACGATAAGATTAATAATATTCTTATCGCCTCAGGCTACAGGAATGCGGACCTTATAAACTACGCCAATCCCAGGGTAAGGTGGATGTATTACCTCGGGGCAGGAGGAGCAGCCTGCATAGTGCAAAGGAACTGTCCCAAGAACGAGATCCTGGAGGGCCACTTCATGAGCGACGGGTCATTTGCACGGGACGTATATGTACCCCAGGGCGGATCAGCAGAACCCATGACAGCAGAAGGTTTGAAGAACGGCAAGCAATATCTTGATGTTATGGATCCGGTGGGCATGAAAGAACGGCTTGAGAAATTAAGCCTGAGCAATTGGCTGTATTGTATAGACAAGGCCCTGGAAAAAAGTGGCTTGAGGCGGGAGGACATTGATTATCTTTCGATATTGCTGGTAAAAAAGAGCGCACACGAATATCTGGTAAACCAGATGGGATTAAGTTCCGAGCAAACACGTTACCTGGGGGAATTCGGGCACCACGGACAGGACGATCAGATATTGTCCCTGGATCTGGCAATAGAAGAAGGAAGAATAAAAGAGGGTGATTACACTATCATGATATCCGCCGGTATCGGATATGCCTGGGATGCACTGGTATTGAGATGGGGTAAAAGACAAAATGGAAAGGAGCGATAGGTTATGCTTTGCGGAGACTGGATAGGGCGCTGGGGGAGAAGCTTTCCTGAAAGGGAGGCCCTTGTGGATATTGTTAAGAACCGGCGTTTTACCTATGGACAGTTATCGGATGATGTGTACAGGTTGTCAAATTTTCTCCGAACGGAATTAGGTATCGGCCACGGAGACAGAGTAGCTTGTTTAGCCTTCAATAGATCAGAGTATATAATACTTTTCTTTGCGCTGAGCCGTTTGGGGGCTATCCTGGTTCCCCTTAATTTCAGGCTGGCACCCGATGAATTCCTTTATTATTTGGAGGATTCAAAGCCAAAGGCATTCTTTTTTGACGAGGACAACCAGGAGACCGTGAGAAAAATGAAAGATAAGGCAAGCCTGGAAGACTATGTGTGCTTTGACCGGGATGACAGCGTTGGCAGGAGCCTTGCCAATGCATGGGACAGCCTGTCAAAGGAACCGCCTCCGGAGGTAGAGATAGCAGCGGATGATCCCCAGCTTATAATCTACACCTCCGGTACCACGGGGTTGCCCAAGGGAGTAATACTCACCCATGGAATGATTACATGGAATTCTATAAATACAAACCTCGGCTGGGGCCTGAGAAGGGGCGAAAGAACCATACTTCATTCCGCAATGTTTTATACTGCCGGGTGGAATGTATTTACCCTTCCCCTGTTTCATACTCTGGGGACCAATATATTAATAAGCAGATTCGATGCAGAGCTTGTGCTGGAACTCATAGAAAAAGAAAAGATTACCGTGTTTTTCGGTGTACCCACCATGTTTCAGATGCTTATAGAATCTCCTGAATTCAAGGGAACCGAATTTTCTGATGTATGGTTTATGGTATCAGGAGGGGCCCCTCTTACAAGGGAAATATTTGAAACCTTTCAGAAGGAAAAGGGTATACACCTCTGGGAAGGATATGGCTTGACTGAGGTAGGTCCCAACAATTTCATGGCGGATGGAAAGCTGGGTACAGTAGGTCATCCCATGCCCCATGTGGATATCAGGATTATAGATCAAGACGGAAAGAATGTGCCAGGAAAGCAGGATGGAGAACTTCTTATAAAGGGGGAACATATATGTGCGGGTTACTGGAATAAACCGGAAATTACAGCCGAATCCATAAAGGACGGATGGTTTTACACCGGGGATTTGGCCAAAATAGACGAAGACGGGCATCTTTCCATAGTAGGCCGAAAAAAGGACATGTATATTTCCGGGGGGATAAATGTTTATCCCGCAGAGATTGAGAGGGTTATTGAAACCCACGAAAAGGTAGCCGGTGTAGCTGTAATAGGAGTAGAGGACAAAAAATGGGGCGAGGTAGGAAAGGCCATTATAGAGGTTAATCAAGATGGGACCATCACCCTGGAAGCACTACAGGATTTCCTTTCGGACAAATTGGGAAAATTCAAGATACCGAAATACATGGCAATTGTGGATGAATTGCCCCGTACGGCAGCCTCGGAAAAGGTTCAAAAATTCATCCTCAAGAAACAGCACGGTAGACCGGACAACGAGTAATCCAAAAACCAGACTGAATTTTATTCGAGGACGGGGTGAATGGGCAGGGATAGAAAATTAGGATTGGTAAGCTATGCCATTTATTTGCCGGAGGGATATGAAACAGCGGAACAGGTGGCACAGGCCAGCGGACTTAGCCCGGAGGATATACTCAATCTGGGCATTAAAAAGAAGTGTAAGCCCTCGGATGAGGATCAACCCATAATTATGGCTGAAAAGGCGGCAAGACTAGCCCTTGAGCGAGCTGATTCCATAGACGCTAAAGACGTGGACCTGGTGCTGTGGACCGGGGAAGAGTACAAAGACTACATAGCACAAACTGCGGCCATAAGATTGCAAGAGGAGGTGGGGTGTAAAAATGCCTGGTCCTTTGACCTGATTGAACAGGGAGTTACTACCGTGGTGGGCCTTAGGGTTGCCCGGGATTTGATGATAGGGGACGACACCATAAGAACGGTATTGCTGGCAGGAGGGACCAGGAATGTGGATTTGGTAGATTATAAAAACCTTGATACCAGGTGGATGTTGCCGGTTTCTGCCAGTGGTGGTGCCATATTGCTCTCCAGGGACTACCCCGAAAATTCTTTGCTGGAGATAGAGATTACAGTGGATTCGGAGATGGCAGATGAGGTTTATGTTCCTGGAGGAGGTACAGTTCACCCTTTTAGCGGGGAAAATCTGGGAACGGATATGATGTATTTTCAGGTGCAGAATCCCGAAAAGGTGAATTCTTATATGGACGACCAATTCCCAGCCAATATTGTGGATGTGATTAAGCGCACTGTGAAGGATGCAGGTTATCATGAAAAGGATTTAGATTATCTTGCCATCAGGCACTTACCTTCACATAAGGCTGCAAGGGTTCTCGATGAATTGGATATAGATGCAGGCAAGACAGAAGCTTTGGAAGACGTAGGTCATCACGGAACTAACGATGTGATTATATCCTTGGACCGAGGCTTGCAGAAGGGACTAATAAAGGACGGGTCACTGGTGGCAATGGTTACAGCAGGTATCGGTTTTAAATATTGTGCAGCGTTGTTTAAGTGGGGAGCTGAGTAAAAGGTTAAAAGGTCTTTTTTGTAGACGGTCTAACCATAAGATCCGATTATCCCCGCAAGCGCATCCATCCTGAAAGGCTTTGTAAGCACAAAGTTAAACAAGTCTTTTTCAATGTCATCGGAACCGGTGATGGCCACTATTGGCAGGTTAGAATTACCTGAACTCCTAATGTATCTTGCCACAGCATTGCCATTCATTTTCGGCATGTTGATGTCCGTGATAACGAGATCGAAATTGTGGCCGTTGTTCAGCATGTCGATACCTTCTTCCCCGTCGCCGGCGATTTTAACCTTAAAGCCCATTTTTGTAAGCGCCTTTTGAAGAAAAAGTGATATACACTCTTCGTCTTCGATAACAAGTATGTTGTTCATAGACTTTTTGATATAATTGAAGTTTTATTTTTGAAAAATAACTTTAACCATTGATTATCCGAGACAATGCAAACAACTTGTAACTTTATAAATATAAACATGTTGTGTGTCAAGTAAAAAATATACCCAATATGTAGTGCTTTTTACGAAGCCATCAAATTTAAACCTTAGAAATTTAGAAGGTAAGCTAAGAAAATTTTAATATTTCGTCGAGTTCTTTGTTCGCTTTGGGCAAGAGATCTTGAAGGAGATCACAACCCTTTACAGGGTCGATTTTTGTAGATACCAGGAAATCGGTATATTTTATGAATTGAGTCAGACGATTTTTTTTGCTAACAGCCGTGTCTGCGGAATATTTAAAATATTCATTTTCCGCGGGTATTTTATTATTTCTGGCATAATCTATTATTTTATTATAATAATTGAAGGTGCTGTCCTTATCGCCGAGCCTGTCAACAATAAGGTCTAAAAATTTTTTCATAAACTTCACTTTTATATTTTCAGACACTGTATCCAGAAGAGTACCGTCAATTTCACACAGTACTGCTTCGTTGTCGTCTGTAACATAAGCGCTTGCATTTCTAGGGTTTTCCGGATCACAGATGACCTTTTCGCCCAATATTTCACCAGGGCCTATTTTACCTATACTCGAATTCCGGTTATTTCCTTTGGATTTTTTTATATCCACATTTCCCCTGATAACGATATAGAAATGTTGATCAAATTCCCCTTCCCCGAAAATCCTGGCACCTTTTTCGAATTTTTTCCATTTCATAAGACGTGCCTCTCGAACGATGTCACATAGTTCTTCCATAGTGAAGATATTAAAAAACATCACTCCGTAAAGCAGTTGCGCTATCTTTTCAACCCTTTCCTCCGAGAGTGCAGCCATGGTAATTCCCCCTGCTTATTAATAAACATTATATCTTTTTGCATATAGTATATCTATCTATCATTTTTCAAGCCCTCAAAAAAAGTATTTTTATACGAGCTTTTGACATTTGGCAACAAAGACAATAAGAATAATGTTAGTTACCAGGGAGAAGGCCCGGAGCATCAGGAAAAATCATAAAGGGCTTTATTTAATTCCTTGATATATCCGAATTTCTTATTTACCTTGTGTAAGGTTTTTACAAGAGCTTGGGATCTTGCGGATATATTTCTCTACCTTGAAATCTAGGTTGAAGAAATTTAATATCCCGAAATTTTTGGTTCAGTTATTTGGAGTTTTTCTAAATGCATATCATTAAAAAAAATAGATTGTTCCCCTTTTTATTTGATGCCAAACCGACATTTTTTTTAGGCTGGTTTCTGCATGGGATTTTTAAGAAGATAAGTATTAATGAAGATATGAAACAGGAACTCAGGGATCTTCAAAGGCAGGGCACCCTGGTATATGCAATTAAATATAGGAGCAGGTTTGATTACCTTCTCTGCCTTTACAATCTAAGAAGCAGGCGGGTACCTTATCCCAAAATGGCCTTTGATCTTAGCATGTATAGCCTTCTTCCTGTTACCAGGCTTTTGAAGGTGATAATTTTTCGGATCCTTTATTTTTTTAGATATGGTAAGGCTCCGAATCCTTATCAATCCGGATTTTACAGGCAAGCAGTTGAACAGGGGGTTACCTCTCTTATATTTCTGGTTGATCCAAAGGTATTTTCCCGGCAATTCGTTCATGCGCAAAAGGAGCAGTTGCAGCTCCTCATAGAGGTCCAGAAGAATATGGATCGGCCTATATTTATCGTGCCTCAAATCGTGCTTTACAGAAAGGCCCCTGAAAGGGATCATAAGAGGCTTAGCAACATATTTTTCGGCTTCAAGGATAACCCAGGTATTATTAGAAAAATTCTTCTCTTTCTAAGGTTTACCCGTAATGCAGTTGTGGATTTCGGCTGCCCGCTTAACCTTAAGGATTGTTTGGAGACCCAGCCACCTGATAAATCCGTGTCCAGCGTAGCCGTGGAAATAAGGCAGAAGCTTATAGAGGTTATTGACAGCCAAAAGAGGGTAACCCTCGGCCCCATTATGAAATCCAGGCAGCAGGTAAAAGAGCTGGTGCTTACAGACAGGGAAGTGAACAGGATTATTGAAGGAATGGCCGATGGGAACCGGGGTAAACGGAAAAAGTTGAAAGAAAAGGCGGAGAAATATTTTGAAGAGATTGCTGCTGACTATAATATTACCTATGTACAGAGCTTTATATTATCATTGAGCTGGTTTTTGAAAAAGATCTTTGAGGATGTGGATATAAATAGCTCTGAGTTGTCAGAGGTCAGGAAACGGGCCAAACAAGGCCCCCTAATATATGTTCCCTCCCATAAAAGCCACATAGATTATCTGGTGTTGAATTATGTGCTCTATACATCTCACATGCATCCACCAAGGATTGCAGCCGGAGAAAACCTTACTTTTTGGCCCATGGGACATATTTTCAGGAAATGCGGCGCATTTTTTATCCGCCGTTCCTTCCGCGGGGCAAGGCTTTATTCAGAGGTATTAAACAGGTATATTCAGTCCCTCCTGGAAGAAGGTCATCCCATAGAATTTTTTATTGAAGGAGGCAGAAGCAGAAACGGTAAACTCATACTTCCAAAGACCGGCTTTCTTTCCCTGCTTATAAATGCCTACGAAAAGGGATTTTGCAAAGACTTGATATTCGTACCTGTTTCCGTAATCTATGATAGGGTGCTGGAGGAGAAATCCTATTTGAAGGAGATAGGCGGAGGCCCCAAGGAAAGAGAAAATTTTATTCAGATTATTAAGGCCAGAAAATTTTTAAAAAGTAGATACGGCAAGGTATATATACGGTTTAATCAACCTTTTTCACTAAATGACTATCTTTCCACGATCAATGTTTCGGCCCACGACATGACTAGGGAGCTTTCTTTTCATCTGGTTAAATCAATAAATAACGTAGCAGTTATTACGCCTTTATCACTGGTGGCTTTGGCCATTTCGTGCAGACATCAAAGGGGCTTCTATATAAAAGAGCTCATTGAGACCGTGGGGATCCTCTTGGAATTTATATACGCCTACAGCCTTCCCGTAGCCTCTACTATTAAAGACTCCCCAAGTACTGTTAAAGAGGCTCTTTCCCTCTTGGCAGACTGGAAGGTGATAGATATTATGAGGGATCCGGAAGGGGAACAGGCCCCCTTGTATCATATGGGGGAGGGCAAGAGAATGGAGCTCGAATACTACAAGAACAGTATTATTCATTTTTTTATCCTCCACTCATTTGTAGCTGTATCCTTGTTGGCCGGAGGGGAAAGAAAAAAGGAGGCAGACTCCGTGGTATCGGACTTTGCATTTTTGAAGAATTTGTTCAGGAACGAATTCGTTTATGACAGCAGCAAGGACTTGGGAGATGAAGTACTGCCCATAATTGAGTATTGTGCGAGTTCCGGATTGGTCATAGTTTCCGGCCACGGAAAAACATATCAGGTTACCGATTTGGGGATTGAGAGGCTGCCTATTTGGGCCGCACTGGCCAAAACTTTTCTCGAGTCTTACTGGGTGACAGCCAAATCGATATTGCAGCAAAAGGGAAAGTTTAATGACAGAACGTCTCTTTTGAACAAGATGAGCTACCTCGGGAAACAGCTGCTTAAATTGGGGGCTATAGAGCATGTGGGTGCACTTTCCCAGCTCAATTTTAAAAACGCCATAAACTTTATTAATGAAGACATCGTAAGTCTTCATGAACTCGAAGGGGGCAAGGATGGCAAGAGGTGGCAGAGGCTTGTAAGCCTGGAGAACAGGCTGGAAAGATTGACCCATTACCAAGATTAGAGACAGGGAAGCTGCGCTAAATGATTGTTGATTAGAAGGTCTTGCTTTAACTTTTCCTGAGAAGGTAAAAAAGGGGATAAGGGTTCAACTCTTTTCCTGCCCTCAAGTTTTTTTTAAGAACCCAAATCACTAAAAAGTATCCGGACACCCTAAAGCCCTGCCCATTTCCTCAAGGCAATATCTACTGGCCTCAAACAAGGAAAATTCCTTTGGTGAGATATTAGGTATCGGGATATTTTTTACCTATTGAAGTTCAAACCTTAAAGGTACCTTGACCCATGTTTCTACAATCTGGTCTCCTTTTTTAGCGGGGATAAATTTCCATTTTTTTACGGCATGTACAGCAGACCGGTCAAGGATATCATAGCCACTTGATTTTAATATTTTTACGGAGGAAGGCTCGCCCTGTTTATCAACCAGCACATTTAGGGTTACCTTCCCATGATAGCCTCTAATCCTTGCCAGTAAAGGGAATTCCGGCGGCGGATTTTTCCTGTAATCTGGCTGGGTAAATTTGGGACCAATACTTTTTTTAGAGATGTTGGTCCCCGAACTTTTACCCGGGCCGGGCTTTTTATCCCTAATTTCCGGAATCCCGGAGAACTGGGGAAAAGGGGTTATTTTATTTTTTCCGGAATCTTTTGATTTTTCTTTAACCGGCAGATCAGCAAAAGCATGGGGTTGGATTATTTCGGTTTTTTCTTTCGGTGCCTTTTTCTTTACCGGGACCGGTGCTTTGAGTTCCCTTTTCCTTGTATCTTGTTTAGGCCTTAATTTTGTTTCTATCTTCCTTATCCGGTTTTTCAGCTCGGAAAACCTTTCAGGCTCCCTGGTGATAAGGGATGGCTTCTTGGCTGAAATGGTAGTGTTTACAGGTTTTGGGTTTACTATATTTATGGTGACCCGGTCAGGAATTTTCCTTTTAGGGGCCATCTCTTCGGGCAGGTCTAAATCCAGGCGGGCCAGAAGCAGGTGAAATATAAGGGCCAGCAAGAAGGCGGGAAAAAGGGTTCTGATCATGGACCGGTCTCCCCCTTGCTTTGAATTGAAATACGGTGGATACCCGCGTTCCTTATCTGGTCCATAACCCTGAGCAATAACTGGCAGGAGACCCTCTTGTCCGCAAAAAGGCATAATCCCTTATTATTTCGGCCCTTTGACACGGTACTCAGGGCCTCTGCAAGCTCGTTTAAGGACACCTTCCTGTTTTGCAGCATTATTTCTCCGTTATGCCTTATGGTAACGGATAGGGGAAGTTCCCTCTCAACCTCCGCTGAGGATGAAACAGGCAGTTGCACGGGCAAGCCTTTGTGGACCGCCATTGACAGCATTGCGTAGATAAAAAAGACTAGCAGAAGGAATACAATATCTATTAGGGGCAATATCTCTATTCTGGCCCTTTTATTTTCACCGAGATCAATTTTCATAATAAGAAGTCTCTGTAAAAATACCCCCTATTAATTTGAAATCAAACAGGGTTTTCCCCCTGGTTGTTGGGCTGATTTAGCTTTTCATATACTATTTCCAGGCTGGTGGCATATTTTTCTATGGTGGACGCCGCCCTTTCCACCCTGGAATTGAAATAATTATATGGAAACACCGTTAGTATAGCTATACCAAGACCTGAGGCAGTGGTTATAAGGGCCTGGGCGATTCCGGAGGTTACGGCACGGGGTTCCTCAATGCCCGCACTTCCCAAAAGCTTAAAGGAAAGGATAATGCCTATAACTGTGCCGAATATCCCTAAAAGGGGTGATACAGTTATCATGGTATCAAGTATGGGAAGATACTGTCTCATTTTGGATAATTCGTCAGAGGCGGCTGTTTCCATTGCCTTGGACATGCTGAATTTCCTGTGAACTATGCCCGCCACCAGTATCTTTATTACGAAATCCTTTGATTTTCCTATTCTTTTCCTAACCGCTTCCCAGTCTCCTTTTTCCGCCAGGGATAAGGCATCATTTACCAAACCCTGGTCTCTGCGGAAATCCAGGATTACCCAAAATATAAACCGTTCGATTATCACTGTAAGGGCAATTATTGAACACAATAAAAGGGGATACATTATGGGTCCGCCTTTAATGAATAAATCCACCATGCTGTCTCCTTTGGTTACACTCCTTGTTTGCTGCCTTTCCTTCTTTTTGAGAGTATGGTGATTCTGGGGGTTCCGGTAACTGGATTTTCGTCCACCAAGACCGGACATCTGTAAACATTACTCATATTATCTTCTGTTATAACCTCCCGGGGCGGACCTGCTTTATACACCCGGCCTTCGTCCAGGAGAACCATCCTGTGGCAATATTGTGCTGCCAGGTTTATATCATGGGATGCGATTACCACGCTCAGATTCCGGGAACTGGTCAGAGAGGAGATAATCTCGAAAATTTCCACCTTATGCCTGATATCCAGGAAAGAGGTGGGTTCATCCAGCAGGATAATCTGTGCCATCTGAGTCAGGGCCCTGGCGATAAGCACCCTTTGTTTTTCGCCACCCGATAATTCATTGATAGAGCGGTTTTCAAGACCCAGCACACCGGTGAGATCCATGGATTGCCGGACTATTTCCAGGTCCGCCTTTCCTTCAAAAGGTAGAAACCCCAGGTATGGAAACCGGCCCATAAGAACCACTTCAAAAGCTGAGAAAGGGAACTTGAAGGTTGACTCCTGGGGTACCATGGATATCTTTCTGGCAATATCCCTTCTGCTGAAATCTCCAAGAGGCTTGTCACCCAGTAAAATTTCCCCTTTTTCTATGTCCAACAGGCCATCCATGATATTTAAAAGGGTACTTTTTCCAGAGCCGTTCGGGCCTATAAGGCCTAAAATTTCTCCCCTTGCCAATTTCAGGTTTATGTCCCTTAATTGCCAGGCCCTTTCATAACTGAAGCACACATCCTTCAAGGTCAATCCTAACTCCATTGGCTGCCCCTTTGTTTCAGAAGGTAAATAAAGAAAGGTGCACCTAAAAAGGCGGTTATTACCCCAACGGGCAATTCGCCCGGAGATATTATTGTCCTGGCTGCAGTGTCAGCTGCTATCAAAAAAGATGCACCTGCAAGGGCTGATGCCGGGATCAGGAGCCGGTGATCCGGACCGAAGAGCATCCTCATTAGATGCGGAACAATCAGGCCTACAAAGCCAATTATCCCGGAGAAGGATACCGCCAACCCGGTAATCAATGATATACCAAGAAATGATACCCATTTCAGTGTTTCCACTTCTACTCCCATTTGCAGTGCGGATTCTTCGCCTCCTACTATGAGGTTTAGGTGACGGGAGAAGGTATATATTATAACCGATACAAACAGGATAACAGGCAGGCTGATAGAAAACTGGAAATAACGGCTCTGGGAAAGATCCCCGTAAAGCCAGAAAAGCATGGAATGCAGCCTGCTGTCACTTGTGGTTGTAATAAAAAACATTATTACTGCTGTGAGAAAGGCGTTAACAATTACCCCGGTGAGCAGTAGGGTAGATGATTCAAGACCTCCGTGTCTGCTGCTTATGCCCATTACCAAAAGGATGGTGCACAAGGCACCTGTAAATGAAAGCACGGGAATTCCGAAGTGAAATCCGAAGCCGCATATAATGCCCACAATGGCCCCCACCGCAGACCCGCTTGATACACCGAGAATAAAAGGCTCTGCAAGTGGATTCCTGAGCAGGGCCTGAAATACCACCCCACCCAAGGATAATGTAAAACCCACCAGCCCCGCCAGCAAAATCCTCGGCAGCCTTATTTTAAACAGGATCATCCATTCGGTTTTATCCAGGGAGCCGTGGCCGGTGAGCCACAGTACAATATCCTTTAAGGAAACGCCGGATGGGCCCATTCCAAGAGATAAAAGGCTTATCAGTAAAAGTATTCCTGATAATAAAAGCCCGATTGTCGTTACATATAAGGGCGTTATGACGTGGCTCTTAGTGTGAATCATCCCATGCTATCTCCGGGTGTATCAATCCGGCCATCTTTTCCAGGCCCTTAACTATCCTCGGAGAAGGCCTGTCTATCAGGTCGGAGTCTATAAGATACACGTTTCCGTTTCTGACCGCAGGAAGGGAAGGCCACCTATCCCACCATTTTCTGGCCTTTTCAAATTCCCCTCCCCTTTCCATGGAGGAAATTATTATTACCTCCGGGTTTTTACTTATTACCTCTTCTATGTTTATTCTCGGGTAGGTAATATCATACCCGGCAGCCATATTTTCGCCCCCTGCCAATTGGATAATATTGTTATGGATAGTTGTGCCATTCACGCTCATAAGGGGGTTGATATTTATTACCAAAAGCACAAGCGGCCTTTCGTTGCCTTGAACTGCCCTGACCACCCTGTTTACCCTTTTTTTAAGATCACCCACCAATTCATTTGTCCCCCGCTCCTTTCCGCATATTTTACCCAATTTTTCCATGGTATTCAGTACATCCCCCAAATTTTTGGGATTTACCACATAGACCTTCACACCGGCTTCTTCCAACAAATCCACGTCTCCTCGTTTGTTTCCGTCAGCTGTGGCAATCGCCAGATCCGGATTCAGGCTTATGATCTTCTCAATGTTCACACTTGTATAAGCGCCTATCTTTGGTTTTTTCCTGGCCTCGGGTGGAAAATAGCTGAATCTGGTAACCCCTACAATCCTGTCGCCCATACCCAGGAAATAGAGCATTTCGGTAATATTGGGGGCCATGGATACAATTTTCAAGGGCGCGGACTTCAATGTGATCTGCCTGCCCAAGGAGTCTGTAAAGACATTGGCGTGGGATGGAAGGTGTAAACAGAAAAAAGATATAACTAAATATATTCCTATAAATATTCTTCTCATGATTTTTCTATATTGCCTTAACAAAAAAAATCCTTAAATCCATATGGATTTAAGGACTGCACCCTGTTTTCTTGATCCCTAAACAGTCGGTAAAACCTGAAAAGATACCAACATAGCGGCAGGTCTTCTGGCTTCCCCGCCCTTTTGACTGCCTTCCCACCCTGTCTTAGCGGGCAGTGGCGTTGTTTATGGCAAAAGGGTTCCCTTTTCTAAGTTCTTGGAAAAGGGCGGGGTTACAGCGGCGGGACCGCTCCCGCTTTTAACGGGATTCCCTTTTAAACCACCCGGTACCACCATGATGAATTAAAGATCAAATATCGACTTATTTTTCAGAAATACGGTATTATACCTTTCTTACCTTTTTACGAAGCCTTTTGGCAGCCTTTGCCTGTTTCTTTTTCTTTTGAACACTAGGCTTGTCATAAAATCTTCTGTCTTTTATTTCTGAGTAAAAACCCTCCTTCGAAAGCTTTCTCTTGAGATCTTTAATGGCCTTTTCTATCTGGTTATTATATACATTTACTTTCATAAAATATTTTGGATTCAGCTAAGTAGTCCGCCACGGTGTATTTTGCACTTAGCCTTTCAGGGATTCACCTCCTTATTCCATACTTGTAAATATTCCAAAATTTAAAAAAGCTATTATAAATACAAATTTTAAGAATTGTCAATAGATCAAATATGATGGGTGATTTTTTCTTGACAATATATGGTCAGTTAACGAAAATAAAATACCAGATAGCTGGGGGATCGTTCAGTGGCAGGACGGCAGGTTCTGGCCCTGCAAACAGGGGTTCGAATCCCTTTCCCCCAGCCATTATGGTCCCATCGTCTAGCGGTCTAGGACGCCGGCCTCTCACGCCGGTAACACGGGTTCGAGTCCCGTTGGGACTACCAAAAAAACCAGGGGTTAGCTAGTTTGGCTGGCCCCTGGTTTTTCTTTGAAAGAATTTTTCCAACCTCACTTCCAACCCTAAAGCAGAACTGGATCTTATTTTATTCTTTCATTCCAAGCTTGACGGACACTCACCCTTTCCGGACCACTGCAACCCATACTGTCTCTGTATATTCATTTAAATTATAATAAAATTGATATTCAGAAAAAATTTTTTCTGAATCCGGAAAATTCCACCTATCTTTAGATACTTTTCTATCATTTACTCATGTCTGCGGTATCTATCCTTTGTGGTTGCCAAAAAAATAGCCGATGGCGTTTTACAAAATAATATTGGATAAAGCTAAGAAAGGCTCACTTCCCCACCCTGACCTCATGGAGGTTTTTCCGTTATTTTCTCTTGACTAAGCTCCTGATTTCTGCTTAATTGCCAGGAGGTTAAAGACCCGGATTCAATATCTGCAGTAAGTGGTGCTCTTGTCAGCTTCAGTCCCTTTAACAAAACCGGTTAGTGTACTTTAACCCGCACCGACCCTGAATCAGAAAGAAATCATATCCCTAAAAAACGCAGCTGATAATAGCCTTAATTATGTTTATTCCGAAAAAAGCATTACTGCGGGGCAGAAAGAGCACCAGCCTTTGCCATAAATAGCCGAAAAGCTTTTTTGCCACGTTGCAATTGTACAAATAAACACCCAAACTGAGTAAATTAGGGTTCTATAAATAAGCATAATTTACATCTTTTTTACCTTCAAAAATATAGGCCATGATTTTCGGAAAATACAGCTTCTATTGCCGCCTGGAAAACGACGCCTTGCTTCCGCCTTTCAAGGGTTCCACTTTCAGGGGTGTGTTCGGAAGAGCACTAAAAAGGGTGGTATGCCCTTTAAGAAACAAAACATGCGACTCGTGCCTTTTAAGGGAAAAGTGTCTCTATTCATTGGTCTTTGAAACCCTTTCCGATAATATACAAATCCAGGGTGCAAGGGCCTCCTCTCCCCCCCACCCCTTTGTCATCGAGCCGCCACTAACAGAGGCGGAAACCCTGAAAGAGGGGGAGAAATTTGACTTTAACCTTCTCTTGTTCGGGGAGGTAAACCGGAGCCTTTCCTATTTTATATATGCCTTCGAACAGATGGGCAAGATAGGTCTCGGGAAACGGGTGAACGGTCATCGGGGACATTTCCTTCTTGAAAGGGTAAATTCCTACAAGGGGAATATTCTTTATTCATCAGGTGATAAAACGCTAAGAGACCTGGACTCATACCAGGACCTTAACCTCAGAGAGCCCGGCAAAAAACATGAGGGGCATTTCCAGGTAAAGATAAGCCTGGTAACCCCGCTTCGTTTAAAATACAAAAACCGGCTTAATGCGGAACTGCCCTTTCATGTGCTGGTAAGGGCCATGCTGAGAAGGGTATCTTCTCTTTTCAATTATTACGGACAGGGTGAGCCAGCCCTGGACTACAGGCGCCTGGTAAAGGATGCGGAAAAGGTATCGATAAAGGAGTCAAACATAAGGTGGTTCGACTGGAGAAGATACTCCCGCCGCCAGGAAAGATCAATGCTCATGGGCGGCATGCTGGGCTCCGCGATTTATGAGGGGGACCTGACCGAATATTTGCCCCTTATTGAATTCTCAACCCGGGCCCACATAGGAAAGCAGACCGCATTCGGGTTGGGCAAAATCGAGGCTGAGGTCCTGGAATGAAAAATATCCTGCTTGCCGTAACCGGCCTCAGCCCCCAGGTCGTCACAGAAATAATGTTCGCACTCCACCAAAACAAACGCAACCTGGACGCCGTACACGTTATCACCACGATGGAGGGAAGAGAACGAATTTATTCAGAGCTTCTTTGCGGAGAAAAGGGCTATTATTACAGATACCTCCGGGAGTACGGGATAGATCCTTCATCCATAGACTTCGGCCATCAGAACATCCACGTAATCAACAACGGACACGGCCTGGAAATACAGGATATAGTCAGAGAGGAAGACAATGAATTCCTGCTCAGAAAATGTCTGGACCTGGCCTTTTACCTTACAAGCGACCCTGAAACCACTGTCTTTTTCTCCGTTGCAGGAGGCAGAAAAACTATGAGTTCGTGCCTTTCCCTTGCCGCACAGATGTACGGCCGGCCCCGGGACCGGATGTACCACGTGCTTGTTTCCCCGGAATTCGAGAGCAACAGGCAATTTTACTACCCACCGAAAAAACCAATGACAATTAAGTTGATGGATTCCCAGGGCCAGCCCTTTTACAAGAATACAAAATATGCGGAGATCAACCTGGTACACATACCGTTTATCAGCATTCGGGAGAAACTGGCCCCGGAACTTTTAAAAGAGCCCCAGGACCCGGGCACCCTAATGCTTTCTCTTATAAAGGACGATGAGCGCCGTCTGACTGTGAACCTTCTTTCGAGAAAACTCGTTTACAAGCCCCTGGAACTCGATCTGATGCCGGCCCGCATGGCCCTTTACGCCTTCTTTGCCATGCAGAAGAAAAACTGTACCAGGGATTCAGATACCTGTGGCAACTGCACCGAATGTTTTCTGGACATCCGGGGCATTTATGAAAAAAGGGAGGAGATATTAGATTTATACCGAAAGGTCTGCGGCACAAGGCAGGTAGAGGAAATGAGCAATACAGGGGTTACCGGTTTGAATGCCGAGAATTTCAACATGTATAAGGGGAAGATAAAGGCCGAGCTGCTCAGGCGGTTTGGGCCTTACGCCCTCAGGGACCTGGAGATCGCCTCCGAGGGCACCCGTCCCAATACCAGATACGGTATCAGGATGGATAAGAGCAAAATAGAGATTGTGTATTGAATCTCTTCAAATCGAGCATTTATTACTTGATAAATCCAGGGATTTTAGTTATAAATCACTCGACTAAACGAGGGATTTTATGATACCGAAAAATGACATCCTTGAGACATTGAGTGAATGGAACTTCTGGGATAGGGCATTGCCGGAGACCTTCGAACGGGTTATGTATGAATCCGACGCCCTGAAAAAATCATCGACCGGCGAGATTGTCATAGTAAAAGGTGTTCGGAGATGCGGTAAATCCACGATCCTGATCAACCTGATCAAGCGCCTTATAAAGGGCGGCGTCGCGCCCAAAGACATTCTGTTTGTGAATCTGGAAGACCCGAAATTTATCAACGATCTGAATACCGATCTGCTCTCGTTGATCCGCGACACGTACCTTGAACATCTCGAACCCGGCGAAACCCCCTTTCTTTTCCTGGATGAAATTCAGAATATCCAAGGCTTTGAAAAGTGGCTGGTCAAGGCTTATGAACTGAAAACAGCAAAAATCTTCATAACCGGCTCGAATGCCTCGTTGCTGAGCCGGGAAATCGGAAGTACGCTCAGCGGCCGCTATCTTGATGTGAATGTCTTCCCCTTGGATTTCAAAGAATTCTTGGCTTTCAACGGGCTCACGATTCACAATCGGCTTGAGTACCTGAACCATCGGCTGAAGATCAACAGGCTTTTTGGAGACTACCTAAGATATGGAGGTTTCCCGAGGGTTGCCTTGATCGGTGATCCTGAGCTGAAAAAAGCAGAGCTCAAATCGTATTTCGATTCCATCATCCTGAGGGACATCGTTGCGCGATACCGGCTTGATAATGTGGAAGCGCTGATGAGACTATCGGTTTATCTTCTGTCCAACATTTCTCACCTTGTCTCACTCAATGCCATGGTGAATCATTTCCACCTGTCCTATGACCTGATCAACCGCTACATGGAATATCTTGAAAATGCATATCTTGTGCTTCGCGTGCCCAAATTCGACTGGTCGTTAAAAAAGCAACAGGTCAACCCAAAGAAGATATATGCAATAGACACGGGTCTCTCGAATATCGCTTCTTTCAATGTCGGACAAAAATACGGGGATTGCATGGAAAATCTCGTTTGCCTGGAGCTTGTCCGCAGGAAAAAAGACCTGTTTTACTACCGAACCTCCGGCGATCTAGAGGTTGATTTTATCGTTCAAGAAAACGGGAAAGTTACAACGCTCATTCAGGTTTCGGCCGGTATCGAGGATGAAAAAACAAGAAGCCGGGAAATCCGCGCCCTGGTTAAGGCGAAGAAAGAGTTGAAGCATGCACAGGATGCCCGGTTGATGCTTCTCGGCCCGGACGTCAATGAGTTGGTCGAATTTCAATCTGAAACCATCCATGTCCTTGATCTTAAGATGTGGCTGCTGGGCATCGAATAGCCAGTGCGGTGCGCCTTTCTATCGTGAAACCGAGAGGCAGGAGGGAATTCATCATGATAAATATCCTGATAAAGAGAAAAGGAGAGAATCTTACCCTGTCCATTCCCCATCAGATCAGTTCTAAGGGAGGTCAAAGATGCGCAGGCGAATCAGAATTGGCAAAGAGGGGATTATTGAATGGCTTATATGGCAACGTTGCAGGGATTGTTTTAAAATATTTACACCCAGATACTATGGGGAAATCTTTCATACTTTGAAATGGAGAGAATAGCATGGATGCCACAACCTTAAAAGTAGCAATGGCCGCTTTCATGCACGATATTGGTAAGTTTGCAGATAAGGATGTTTTCAACGTTTCAGAACAATTTTTAAATGACAATGCCGATCTGTATCAACCACATTACAAAGAAAATTATACCCACCGTCATGCCGTCTATTCTGCTGCCTTTATCGATCATATAGAAAAGCTTTTGCCTAGGAAGTTTAACCAAGCGAATTGGGGACTCGAAGACAGCTTCATAAACTTGACTGCTGGTCATCACAAGCCTGAGACACGAATGCAATGGATTGTCGCAATGGCTGACCGAATAAGCAGCGGTTGGGACAGAGAGGAATTCGATAAAGAATACAATCGTGCAGTAGCGTGGAAAAACTATAAACAAACACGTCTTTTACCCATTTTTGAGCGCCTTATGCGTGAGGAAGAAGGTGAGCCAGAAACCTCAGATAACTATTCTTATTGCTACCCTTTGAAAGAAATATCGCCGATGAACCTTTTTCCGGGCACAAAGAATCAAGTGCATCCAAATGACAACCAAATGGCCATTGAAGAATATAAAAACTTATTTCAAAAATTCGTATATGCGCTTGAACACCTTCTCCATAAGGAAGAAAACCTTGAATTGTGGTTTGAACACTTTGACAGCCTAATGATGGTGTTTACTTCCGCCATACCTGCGGCAAGGGCGGGCAATGTAATCCCTGATGTGTCACTTTACGATCACTCAAGAATCAGCGCGGCACTGGCCGTTGCTATGTATCTTTATCATCAGCATACAGACAGCATGACAATTGATGCGATCAGGGATTATGACAACAAAAAGTTTTTGCTCATCAGCGGGGATTTCTACGGGATACAGAATTTCATCTTCAGCGACATCGGAGAAGCGGGAAAAAATCGTGCCAAGACATTACGGGGGCGTTCATTTGCTGTTTCGTTGTTTTCGGAACTGGCAGCGGATATGCTTTGCCGGGAAATTGACATTCCTTCGTCTTCGCTTTTACTTAATGCGGCGGGCAAATTTACAATAATTGCACCCAATATAGAGGCAGCAAAAAAGGCGATACATGCAGTGGAAAAACGCGTGAATGACTGGTTGATGAAAATCTCTTTTGGAGAAAACTCTATCGGGATGGTCTCTCTGGAGGCAACGGCAGAGGATTTTGTCCGCGGGAAATTCTTGGAAATCTGGGATCAACTAAATGAAGAAATGGGGAAAAAGAAGTTCCAGAAAATATCTATGGATAAATTTGGGGTATCGGTAAAGGGATATTTCGACAATTTTTATCACGATCTAAGGCATCCTCTCTGCCCTTTTTGCGGTAAAAGGCCGTCATGCCCTGCATTAGAAGATTCGGAGTTTGCCGGCGAAGCGAAATCTATTTGTAGGGTTTGTCACGATCATATTTTCCTGGGCAAGAATCTTGTGAATCCTGCCAGGAAGGATAGAAATCCCGATAAAGATGTAAAAAGGATTGCTATAACCAGCTGTGCTGCTGACATAAAAGGCGACAAGCTGCTTGAACCTATCTTTGGCGTATATCAGGTCTTCTTTCCAGATGGAAAACTAAATGAAATGGCAAGATCCGGCCAGCTTCTTAAATATTGGGATATCTCTATTGATCAGGAAGGTGTTGTGGCTAAGGATGTAACTGCTAAGTTTATCAATGGCTATGTCCCCGTTTACAGGGATGAAGATTTCTCTGATGATAGGATACTTGAGAGTAAAAAAAGTGAAGAAAGTAAAGAAGAACTTGTTGATCAGATGGAACAAGATGTTGTTAAAACTTTTGAGCACATAGCCAGCAAAGCAATGAACCCAAAGAACAATGGGAATGGGTATTGTGGAATTGAGGCACTGGGAATTCTGAAAGCGGATGTGGATCAACTGGGTCTTCTCATGTCCTGTGGTTTAAAGAAAGAACAGTTTACAATCTCCCGGCTTGCTACTTTGAGCCGTCAATTGAATTTCTACTTTGCCGTTTACTTGCCGCATCTTTTAAAAACCGAACCCGGTTTCATGGATATTTACACAGTCTTTGCCGGCGGAGACGATCTTTTTGTGATTGGACCGTGGAACCGGATCATCGAGCTGGTAGATTTCTTGGAAAAATCCTTTGCGGATTATGTTTGTCATAATACAAAAGTTCATTTTTCTGCTGGAATAAGCCTTCATAAACCGCATATTCCACTGGATAAACTCTCTGATGCTGCTGAGACTGCTATTGAAAAATCAAAGGACGAGGCAAGAAACAGGGTAACCCTCTTTTCTGAAACCGTCACATGGGAGAATGTTAGAGAATTTGAGAATATCAAACAGACCTTGAAGCAGTGGCTAGAAAAAGGCTGGATCAACAATGCCATGCTTTATCGTATGAATAGCCTTCTTGAGATGGCAGATCAGGAAAAATGGGTCATAAAGGATCGGGAGATTCATATAGACGATATGTCATGTACCAAATGGCGTTCTATGCTCGCCTACACTGTGGAAAGGAACGTTGCAAAAGGGCTAAAAGACGAGGAAAGAAAACAAACTACTAACGAGGTGGCGGACATGGTAGCCAAGTGGCTTACAGTTTACGGGGGAAAGCTTAAAATTCCTCTCTGGAATATTTTATATAACAATAGGTAGGAGGTGGGTTATGGCCGAGATCGTTTTTTGGAAGGATAAGGAAAATAGGAAAGTGGATCCAGCTCTTTTTTCTGACACAGCTGAGAAATTGGCAAAAGATCTGGCAGAAGATTGTCAAGCAAGCAAAAACAGGGAGAATAAGAGGACCCAGATAAGGAAATTTTATGACGAAGTGGTCAGGCTGGACATGGAAGCAAAGGCCAAACCGGAGGAATGGGATAACATCTTGCCCCTGGTCAACATGTTGACGGCTAAAGCGGCCTATGCAAAGGGGCGCAGGCTAGTATCAGACAATTTTGTAAATTTCATCCGGTCCTCAATCAAACAGATTTCAGGTAAAAAGGACCTGGAGCTTTTTGCAAACTTTTTCGAGGCATTCATGGGATTTTACAGAATGTATTGCCCGACTAATTAAGGAAAGGAGGGAGAACTCATGAAACTGGACGAAATAAAGGAGATTACAGGAAGGATTATTCTGAAAAGCGGGCTTCACATCGGGGCAGGGGATACGGAAATGAAGATCGGGGGCACAGATAACCCGGTGATCAAACATCCGCACACCTTAGAGCCCTATATTCCCGGTTCTTCCTTGAAGGGTAAAATAAGGACACTTCTTGAGATGAGAAGCGGATTGATGGTCAAGACAAAACCAGAGGGTAGCCCGGTTTCCCTGAAAACCCTTCAAGGGCTTGAAGGCAACGAAAAAGAGCAATGTGAAAAGATTTTAAAGCTCTTTGGCGCCATCGGTGCGGATGCCGATGAGGCATCCACTCTGGGACCAACTCGGGCCTCCTTTGCCGATTGTCCGCTTGACTCTGCGTGGAAAGAGAAAGCTTCTGAAGGGCATCTATCTCTTACGGAAGTAAAATCTGAAAACTCTATCAACCGCATCAGGGGTACTGCTGAGAATCCCAGGTTCACCGAAAGGGTTCCTGCTGATACGGAATTCAGGTTTTGTATAACCCTGAAACGATTGGAACCGGACGAAGACCTTGAGATATTTCTCCTCGAGGGCATGAAATTGCTCCAGATGGATGCTCTTGGAGGCAGCGGCAGCCGGGGATATGGCAGAGTGAATTTCGAATTTGATAGTGATGAACTCAATGTAAGGTTTAAAGAGCTGGCACCCCTTTAAAGGAGGAAGACCCATTGAAACTTTATGAAATCACGATTCAACCAATGTCCGGCTTTGGAACTCCTCTGAAAGGCGATACGCTTTTTGGTCATTTTTGCTGGCAGGCGGCGTACGATCCCTCCCTGCTGGAAGGCGGACTCAAAAGGCATATCTCAAATTATGACAAAATGCCCTTTTTGGTTTTTTCTTCTGCTTTTCCCAAGTTGGAACACTCATCCTCCCGCTATGTTTTAAAATGCCCTGATGTGCCCATGTCTTTACTCTTTGCTCCTGAAGTAGAGAGAAAGGACCGAATTGTAAAGGCAAAAGAATTCAAAAAGAAAAAGTGGATGGCCCTTGCAGAAGGATTAGTGCTCGACCTTTCAAAGGCAAGTTTTATGGCTGACATGAAATTTGAAGTGGCTGAAAAACAGCTCAAAGGGGAAACAAGGAGACAGATGCGAAAAGCTAGTCCCGGGGAATTCGTAAAGACCTTTTCACAACCCCATAACACAATCCATCGGCTCACCCAGACAACAGGGACAGGCCAGTTTGCCCCATATTCCCGGGAAGGGTTCTATTATTATCCAGAGACAGAGCTGGTGGTTTTTGTGCTTATTGATGAAGCAGCCACGGACATTGAAAGGGTCTGTATTGCTTTAAAAAGAATCGGTCTTTGGGGATATGGCAGGGATGCTTCAACAGGAATGGGACGTTTCGACCTTGGGAAACATGATGAGTTACCTATACCGCATACAGATGGTGCAAATGCCTGTTATACCCTCGCGCCTTCCGTACCGGACAGTGCTTCCTTTAAAACCGGCTATTTCACGCCATTTGTTCGATTCGGAAAGCATGGAGACATGCTGGCCCATTCCAAGAATCCTTTTAAAAATCCTGTCATCATGGCTGATGAAGGTGCGGTTTTTATGCCTGTGGATGAAGCATATCTTGAAAAGCCTTTCTTAGGTAAAGCAGTAACTGGTGTATCCAACTCCATGCCTGAATCGGTTGTCCAGGGGTATGCCCCTTATTTACCGCTAAAACTGGAGCAATGAAATGAAAGAATCATTTAAGTGTTTTCTTAAGACCCTGTCACCGGTCCATATCGGCTGCGACGAGCTCTATGAGCCCATGGGATTTGTCATGGACGAACATGCCCAGCAAATGGTGGTATTTGATCCACTCTCCTTTATCTCACAGATGGGGGCTGTTGATAAACAGCGGTTTATAGATATCTGCTCGGAGGGAACTGTTTCTTCGATTCTTGAGATCTATAAATTCCTGAAGGACAGAACGACCGCGGGAAGGCACATAGATGTTTGCCAGGGATTTGTGGACCATTACAATGAAACTCTTGCTATCCCTGCTGAGGATAAGAAAAGGGTTCAGCAGGAATTGAATAGGTTCACGATTGAACGGACCTCATTTTATCCAGGCGACCACAGACCATATATTCCTGGGTCGGCTATCAAAGGGGCACTTCGTACAGCGTATCTAAGCGACATGGCCATAAAGAAAAAAGTGCCAACCCCGAGAGGAAGATATGCAGCAAAGGATTTAGAAAAAGCGCTTTTAGATGATGGTGCATTTGACACCGATCCTTTTCGCTTAGTTAAAATTTCCGATTTCAGGCCTGTAGGTCATGCAAAGACAAGGATTGTTTATGCGGTAAATGAAAAGAAAATGCCTTCAAAATTTGAGGCCAGAGGACCTTACCAGATCCTTGAAGTTATCCAGCCGGGTGCCCTGTTTGAAGGAGAGATCGCCGTAGATACTCCCCAGACAAAAAAAAGCGTCAGTTCTCCCATTTCAATGCAAGAGCTGTTGGAAAGCATTAAACAGTTTTTCATAAAAGAAAAAAACAGGGAAGACGATGAGCTCAAACGGATAAACATTCATGGGGTTCAGGTTTCTGACAATGAAGACAGATTTCTTATCCGATTAGGGAGACACTCCGGCGCTGAATCAGTGACCATTGAAGGGCATCGCAACATAAAAGTTATGCTGGGGAAAAGGGAAAAAACTTTTAAGACTCATGCCACTACACTTTGGCTGGCCTCAGAGGCGCAAAAGTCTAACATCAAGGAAAACCTCTGTCCCTTTGGGTGGGCGGAATTGTTCGAGATCAATTATGATTCGGTCCAAGAATTGAGAGAGAAAGAAAAAGTCTGGAAAAAAAGAAAAGATGATGAAAGCAAAGCCAATAGAGACAAAATGGATGCCCAAAACAAACAAGAACTTCAAAAGGCTTGGGAAGTAAAAGAGGCAAAACAAAAGATCGAAGAAAATAAAAAACAGGAAGAAGAAGAGCAGCGGCGGAGGGCCGAGCTTGAGGCTTTGCCGCCAGAAGAAAGGGATATAGCTCTAATTCAGGAAGGGAGTCTAAGTGAAGAGCAGGTGGTTGGGGTCTATAATAGAATTGATGTATTCAGCACAGAAAATCGGGCAGCACTGGCTCAGGCCTTGAAGGAATACTGGATCGGGCATGATAAATGGGAGGGAAAGTTATCCAGGAAGCAGAAGAGCAAGGTTGGGAAGATTAAGAGTATTCTGAAAGAATAATCCCGAATCCAACCTCAGCTTGGGTGACTATTAATAACTCATATAGAGGAATGATATGAATAAAAAACTTACAGCAATCATTGAAAGAGAAGACCGCGGATTTGTGGCCTTGTGCCCGGAACTGGATGTCGCAAGCCAGGGTGATACAATAGACGGGGCGAGAAAAAATCTTCAAGAAGCATTGGAATTGTTCTTTGAAACAGCTTCTCCTGAAGAAATCAAAACCAGGTTGCACGAGGAAGTTTATGTGACTCAGGTTGAGGTTGCAATTGGCTAGATTAAGAGTTCTTTCTGGAAAAGATGTTTGTAAAATTCTCGAAAGGCATGGCTTTATCGAAGTAAGAAGGCGTGGAAGCCACATTGCAATGCAAAAGAGAACACCGGAATCGACTATTACGATACCTGTGCCGGATCATATGGAACTTCGTTCAGGAACTTTGATGTCTATAATCCGGCAGTCTGGATTGCCTCGCTCAGAATTTGAGTAAGTAATTATCGCACAACAATCGAATTCAGCAGACAAGCTACGTTAAAATCATCCTTGGAGAATAGGCGTCATTGTGATTTCTCAAAAGTTGCCCAAGATGCTAAATATTATCGCGGATAATTTAAAAAAGGAGCATATTCCGTACTCCTTGATAGGGGCCTTTGCCTTGAATTTATACGGGCTTCCGAAATTTACTGCCGATATCGATCTCTTAACGGAAGGCCGCTTTTGGCCTTTAATTTCAAAGATTATGGAACGATTGGGCTATAGGTGCTTCCAAAAGACAAAATCCTTTGCCCAGTTTGATTCCGAGTTAGGAGTATATGGGAAGATTGATTTCATGTTTGTCAACAGCCCTGAAGGAAAAGGCATCTTGAACAGAAGTGTGGTGAGCAAGGATGAATTACTGGGAGATCATCCGGTTGTCCAGCCAACGGATTATATCATCCTGAAACTCATGGCCATTGCCAATAATCCTGAGCGTTCCTCTAAAGATGAGGGAGATATTCTCAATATTCTGAAATTGTGTAAACAAGGCTTGATTCCAGGCATTTTCAATAAGGTGGATAAAAAATTGATATTAGTTTTTGCAGAGCGGTTCGGGCAGGTGGAGAGGATTGAATCACTCCTTGGCAAGGCATTCGGCAATGCAGACAAACCGGAGAAGTTTGACCTATGAACAAAAGCAAAAAATCCATTAAGGAAGAGAGGAAGATGATCCTGGAGATGATCGAGGCCTCTTGGGAACTGTCCGAACGTTTGGGTAAACACGAGCTCACACCAGGGTGCAACTGCATTGCCTGTGTGATCCAAAGAAAAAGGATATTGGAACCGCAGCACAAGGAGTGGAAACATGAACTTTGAGATAGAAAGTTTATAAAGTACAAAGTCCGTAGGCAATGATAGAACAATCTGACATTTTTTACAATAAACTGAGGCAATGGGAAGAATTGCTCGCCAAGGATAAAAAACATGCAGATGATTATTACTGGGGGAACCTCTTCGAAGACGTTATCGAACAATTTTTATCGCGAAGTAAAGAACTCAAAAGATATCGTTTTTTGATTTCCCCTGTGGGCTTTTCAGCCCAACCTATTATTTTATTCATAAAGGCTATTCGACCCGAAAGAATCCTATTTATCTTTTCAGAAGACACGGAGCACCAAATAAATTTTATTGCAAAATGGACAGGTATTACTTTCGCTCAAGTGGACAAGGAGCATGTAGATAGCTCGGATGTTACAGGTGTCTATAAGGCTATCAAACAGTTTGTAGCCGGAAAAAACCCGGGAGAGATCCTAATAGATATCACCGGGGGCAAGAAATCCATGGTCGGCGGTGCTGTGATGGCAGGCAATTTTCTTGGGATTGATACTGGCTATGTTGATTATGATGAGTACATCCCAGATTTAAGGCAGCCAAAACCCGGCACTGAGTATCCGAACATCCTGAAAAACCCTCTTACAGTTTTCGGGGACATAGAACTCAATAAAGCGAAGGAGGCTTTCAACCAGTATAACTTTGCCAGAGTTGTTGAAATAGCTTCTTTCCTCGAGGAAAAGATAGAAGATATCTGGGAGGTAAAGATAATCCAAAAACTTAATGGCCTATATCAGGAGTTGGATGCTTTCAATTTTAATAATGCCCTAATACTCGCTAACGAGTTTATTGAAAAATACGTTCATTTCGTAGACAAACCACGTCTGGAGAAAGTAAGAAAAACATCGGAAATCTTACAGGCACTTATAGATCAAAAACATCCTAATCATGGCTCCTACATGGGCCTTAATCTCTTTCACTCGGGCGAGCGCTTTGCAGAAAGAAATAGATATGATGTGGCTGTTTTTCTTATGTACCGTGTAATTGAGCTGGTTCTCTCATTTTCCTTGCGTGCAAAGGGCATTGACGTTTCTAACCCAACATATCCGAAGGAGATCACGGAGGCACGCTATAATCAAAAACTCGCGGAAATTTTTGAAAAAGAATACCGGGAAAAAACTCTCCCTGGTAAGATCGGACTTATGGATTCGGCTATATTTTTATCCTTGCTTCATGATCCGGTAGTGGTTGAACTGGATATAAGGAAACTTAAAAGTATTATCAATTTGCGTAATGAAAGCATCTTCACGCATGGCACGAGGCCTCTTTGTCAGGATGATTACCGGAAGATAAGGCGTGTGGCCATAAAACTGCTTGATAGATATTTAAACTCGAATGGAAAGCCAAACACAGTGGACTTTAAGGATATTTTCAGCTTTCCAAAATTGTAAATCTATGCACATGGGCACCGGGCAGAGCTAACAAACTCGAGGCCGGATTTAATCCGGCAAAGACGAATGAGGCTTTGGTTCCCCGCCCCTTGGGGCGATTATTGATATCCCGATTAATATCCCGCTGCTTTGCGGCGGGGTAGTTCATTTGAATTTCTTAAATAAAGTTTTTAATAGGAAGAAGCTCTTTGAAAACTGAATAATGCAATGTTGCAGTCTTTGGTTTTTATATAGGTGCCTGTTAGCTTACAGGCACCAATTATAAAGAGTGAATGCCATATGAGTGACATAAAGGCTGATTCGGCTGACATACATTCTCGAATAAACCGGGCCCGGGAATACCTCGAATCCGGCGATGAGTTCAGGGCGCGGGATATAATAGTAAAATCGAGAAATATCCCATGTGCCGACCCTTCAGTCCATGCAGAATGGGCCGGGCTGTGCGAGGGGCTGGGCATGGCCCGGCAGGCAAGGGAGTGTTATGAAAGGGCCCTTAAAATCAATCCCCGGAACAGCGAGGTCCTGTTTCTGCTGGCCAGATTGCTGCATGATACAGGCGATTACGAAAATGCCATCCATTATCTTAAAAAGACCCTCAAAGAAAACTCCGCACATTCCGCAGCCAGGGAACTCCTGGCGGATAATTTCCAGGCCCTCGGCCTTGAAGGACGGGCAGCCGTTCTTTCCCCAAAGAGATTTAAACGCGCACCCAGCCCGATCAGGTACTTTCCTCCTTCTGTGGGCCGGGCCGACACTGAGAAATACCTCCACCTATTCAGCGGCAGGGAGATAGGCTACGGATTGCAGAGTGTGAGTGAAAAAACCGGAGATGTTTTTTACGGGTTCCAGGGCACACCCCTTACCGCGGAATTAATGGCCAAACATATACTGGGCGGCTTAACAATAGGCGGTTATCCTCTCAGGTCCGACAACACGGTTAAATACATTGCTTTAATGGCAAGGGTAAGAAAACGGGCTATAGAGTCGAATCCAGGAAGACCCGGATACCTGGAATATCTCAATGAAAAGGCGAGAACCGAGATAATTTCCCTTAGGGCGCTGGCAGTCCGCAGGGGCATACCGGCCTGCGCAGAATTCGACGGCGGGTTCGGCCACAGGCTATGGTTTTTCTTCAGGGAGTTCATACATTTTCTTAAGGCAAAGGATTTCCTGGACCGGTTATTGAGAAACCATTCCGTTATATTCGACCATCTTGTCCTGGAGCGGATACTGGGCACGAGGGGCACGGGCATAGGCTGGGTTGAGCATCCCATCCTTTTGCCTTTGGGTGTAAACAGGGCTACCAACAAAAGGTCTTTATTCCTGGATGATCAGGGAGAGCCCTTTGAGGAACAATTAAAGTTCTTGAAAAGGATTCGTGAAATCCCCTTTAAGGAGGCCCTGAATGGCCTTAAAATACCTGCCTCGTTTCTGTCTTCTGCTGATAAAAAGCACCCTCCGTCATCCTCCGCAGAAAAGCTTATCGATAAGTGCCCCGTGCTTGCTGAAATTACCAAAAAGGCAGGGTCAGGCAGGGTGCTGCCCCACGGGGAAAAGCTTATACTGTTTTACACCATTGGGCTCCTGGATCAAAACGGAACCTTTCTTCACCGGCTTCTCGAGACCTGCCCGGATTACAACTATAAAAAGGTGGAAAACCAGAGAACCCGCTTAAAGCCGAACCCGGTCAGTTGCCTGAAGATAAGAGAGCTGGTACCAGAAATTACCATATTCGTAAGCTGCACCTGCTCCTTTGATCTTCGCGGCGGAAAATATCCATCGCCCCTTCTGCATGTAAATCCGCATTTAGTATCTGCTGGCAAAGAATTTGATATTCAGGGGAAAATCCGCCCAATGGATGCCGCGCATAGATATCTCAGCCTGAAAAGACAGGCCTCCGAGATAAACAGGGCCCTGGAAAAAACAGCAAGTATCTTGGACCGGCATTTCAGTCAAGGAGGCATGCAAAAGATACGGGTAGGAAATATAATGCTCGTGCGTAAACCGGACGTGATGGACGGCTCCTGGGAAATCGAGGCAATCTCATGACAGTTGCTTATGTACTTGAACAGAACGCATCCTTGGTAAAAGAGGGCGAGAGAGTACTGATAAAAAAGGACAAGTCCGTGCTGCATACCCTGCATACCTTCAAGCTGGATCAAATTGTGCTCTTCGGCAATATTTTTCTTACACCCCCTGCTATCTCGTACCTATTGAGCCTGGGGATAGACACAGTGTTCATGGGCAGAAACGGGCGGTACAGGGGAAGGCTCCAGGGCCCATATAGCAAGAACATAAGCCTGAGGCAGAAGCAGTTCTGCCGGTTAAGCGATGCGGAATTTTGTCTTAATACTGCCCGCTCCATTGTAGCAGGAAAGCTTAACAACCTCAGAACTGTGCTTCTAAGACTTAATAGAAGTAGGGATGGGCTTGCTCTCGGCGACCATGTGCTTGGCCTCAAAAAATTAAGGGAAAAGGCAGGAAAGGCAAAAGACCTGGAGGCCCTAAGGGGATTTGAAGGCAAAGGATCGGCCCTGTACTTCGAGGGCTTTGCAAAGGGTATCCTGGCACAGGGGTTTGAATTCAAAAAGAGAATCAGAAGACCTCCGACCGACCCGGTAAACGCACTTTTAAGCCTTGGATACGCCTTTCTTTTGAATGAATGCCTGGGTGCGGTCAGCATGATTGGTTTTGACCCGTATATTGGCGCTCTTCACACCGTAGAGTACGGAAGGCCCTCTTTGCCCCTTGACCTTATGGAAGAGTGGAGGCCGGTCATCGTGGATACCCTGGTTTTAAGCCTTTTTAACCTGAAAACCCTTACCGGAGAAGATTTCACCTTTGAGGAAAAGCCGCCCGACGACCAGGAGCAAGCGGATGAATACGACACGGACTTGCCTCATGCCCTTCCGGTTAAATTGACTGATAGCGGAATGCGCAAGTTCATTACCCAGTTTGAGCGTAAGATGGCACAGAAGGTAGCACACCACTTGACAGGTCAGCAGCTCTGTTACAGGGACTGCATTCGGGAGCAGGTCCGGCGCTATGCAAGGTATATTAGGGGCGAGGAAGCAAGCTACCAGCCTTTTGTCCTTAAATAACGGGGACAGAAAAGATGTATGTTATGGTATCCTACGACATTGTTAAAGACAGAACCCGGACCAAGGTTATGAAATTTTTAAAGGATTTTGGTCACAGGGTTCAGCTAAGCGTTTTTGAATGCGATCTGGACGAGGAGAGGTTTCAAAGGATGAAAAAGGGAGTTGATAAATTGATAAACAAGAAAAAAGACAGTGTCCGGTATTACAGGATATGCAGCGCCTGCATGAAAAAGGTGGTTGTCTCAGGCTGGGGTGAAACGGGTGAACCTGAGGGCTTTGATATCATTTGATAAGGGCAAAAAATGGCTAAAGATATTCATCATATCATTGTTTGCTATGATATACACGAGCCGAAAAGGCTCCTTAAGGTGGCAGCCCTTATGAAAAATTACGGTGACAGGGTATTGAAAAGCGTATTTGAATGCAGCCTGTCAAACAAGGGATTTGAGGCCATGAAGACAGGGGTTGAGTCAATAATAGACCACATGGAGGACAGCGTGCGCTATTATTTTCTGTGCGATAAATGCCTGAAGAACATTTCCGTTTCCGGCCTTGGTACTCCATTTAAGGAGGATGAGCCATTTGTTATTACCTGAATTCGCGAAGGTGCTGTATTTTTAGTGTATTTTTATCCCCTTGTTTTTATTGAATATTTTTTGGCAGCTTAAAAGGGTTGGCGCATTTTTAATTATCTGTTGATTTAAAGCACTTGGCTGATTTAGGGGGTTTAAATTTTATGCGGAATTTATCAACCGCCCCTATTTTTTTACTGTTTCGCGAAAACGATGTGTTATATGTTTTAAATGATTAAGCATTATGGGCCGACCGATTGAATAAGAGACCTGATTAAGAAGGGATTGCGACTCACCGTCATCGACGGCACGATGCTTGGCCTTTTGCGATTGAATAAGAGACCTGATTAAGAAGGGATTGCGACGGGATTACTTGCAAAGCAATCCCTGATTTTCATTTCTGATTGAATAAGAGACCTGATTAAGAAGGGATTGCGACGATAGACGCAGCTACTGATCCTATTCAGATCACAGGGATTGAATAAGAGACCTGATTAAGAAGGGATTGCGACGGTGAACTTGACGCCCTGAAAAGCGGGCGCAAGTTACCGATTGAATAAGAGACCTGATTAAGAAGGGATTGCGACCAAAGTACTTTTAGGGTGATTTTTGATGTATTCGGCGATTGAATAAGAGACCTGATTAAGAAGGGATTGCGACGTCCGTAAGCCCGGACTGTATAACCTGTTTTCCGGGCGATTGAATAAGAGACCTGATTAAGAAGGGATTGCGACTGTCGATTGCCGATTTTAACATTTCAATTGCCTTTAGATTGAATAAGAGACCTGATTAAGAAGGGATTGCGACCGCCCGTTCGTGGAGCGGTTGTGCACCAGCTCCACTACGATTGAATAAGAGACCTGATTAAGAAGGGATTGCGACAGACGATACCCTCGATGTCTTTGTATTTGAGATATTCGATTGAATAAGAGACCTGATTAAGAAGGGATTGCGACAGAAAAACTGTACATTGGGTCAAAACTTATTACCGCTGATTGAATAAGAGACCTGATTAAGAAGGGATTGCGACTGACCAGCTCGTTTAGTTGACCGAGGGTAATTTGTTGCCGATTGAATAAGAGACCTGATTAAGAAGGGATTGCGACATAAATCCATACAAGTCTATGCATCCTATATGATTTCGATTGAATAAGAGACCTGATTAAGAAGGGATTGCGACAGAAATAAACCTTCTCATCCTCTGTCTCGAAATATTCTTGATTGAATAAGAGACCTGATTAAGAAGGGATTGCGACCTAACTGAGACACGATGTAATATGTCCCAGTTTCCTGGATTGAATAAGAGACCTGATTAAGAAGGGATTGCGACTAAACCTTTTCATCCTCTGTCTGAAAATACTCTTTCGTCGATTGAATAAGAGACCTGATTAAGAAGGGATTGCGACGGTTTAATTCGTGCCATAATATTGAATAAGCCGCAAGTGATTGAATAAGAGACCTGATTAAGAAGGGATTGCGACGGTGAAACCCGGCGCGGTATCCGGTCTGGAGATCACGGATTGAATAAGAGACCTGATTAAGAAGGGATTGCGACCCACGGCAGTCAGACCTCCAATCGTAATTTACGGAGGAGGATTGAATAAGAGACCTGATTAAGAAGGGATTGCGACGTCAGACCTCCAATCGTAATTTACGGAGACTCTGACCGATTGAATAAGAGACCTGATTAAGAAGGGATTGCGACTTGGAGCGAGAACATCATCCCCAGAGTTTAGAGACAGATTGAATAAGAGACCTGATTAAGAAGGGATTGCGACCATCGAACACCTCATAATGCCTCTTGACTGTTAACGATTGAATAAGAGACCTGATTAAGAAGGGATTGCGACCCTAGTAACTGCGGTGATTACATCATTGGGAATTCCGGATTGAATAAGAGACCTGATTAAGAAGGGATTGCGACACTCACAAGCTGCATCTCTTGTTTAATGACTTTGATTTGATTGAATAAGAGACCTGATTAAGAAGGGATTGCGACCCTTCTCGCCAATTTCGTTATCCGGTAACACGGGGGATTGAATAAGAGACCTGATTAAGAAGGGATTGCGACCTCCGCCGCACCACATGCAATTAACGTGAGCGATAATGATTGAATAAGAGACCTGATTAAGAAGGGATTGCGACTAATCCCTCAACAAGTTGTGCTTTGATGCTTGCTGTAGGGCGATTGAATAAGAGACCTGATTAAGAAGGGATTGCGACCCAATTCAATGCGAACCCGTTCAACCATATATTCCAAGATTGAATAAGAGACCTGATTAAGAAGGGATTGCGACTACGTATCCATAAGCCCGGACTGCGAAGCCCGTTTGATTGAATAAGAGACCTGATTAAGAAGGGATTGCGACGTTAATTACCAAGCCGTAATTTTACCAAATTTGGGAGATTGAATAAGAGACCTGATTAAGAAGGGATTGCGACTTCGACGGGCACGGTCTAAATCAAACCTTTGCCTTATTGATTGAATAAGAGACCTGATTAAGAAGGGATTGCGACGTCAGAGGAGGTTCCTCTATCCCCCAGGGGCCATTGGCGATTGAATAAGAGACCTGATTAAGAAGGGATTGCGACGGATTACTTAGGGCTACTCATCTTCGAGCATGCGTTTAGATTGAATAAGAGACCTGATTAAGAAGGGATTGCGACCCAGAGATTAGCTGACCCGTTTTCAAATTCACAACTTGCCTGATTGAATAAGAGACCGCGCCAAGGGGCGGGAAATTAAAACCCGGTCTCCCTCTGGCGGATTAATCACCGGCAGGTAATTGTTTGTTGATTTATTCGGGATTGTTTGGTATCAGGAATTTTTTATAATTGAATTCATGAAAAAGGCCAAAAGGGGTATTTCACTATGTCGTCACCGGATATAAAGCGTAAAACGAATTTTATTAAAGCGATTATCGAGGAGGACCTGAGGACGAATAAATACGGTGGACGTGTCCATACCAGGTTTCCCCCGGAACCCAATGGCTACCTGCACATCGGCCACGCAAAATCGATCTGCCTAAACTTCGGCCTGGCACGGGATTACAAAGGACTTTGCAACCTCAGGTTTGATGATACTAACCCTATCAAGGAAGAGGGAGAATATGTTGAATCCATTAAGGAGGATGTAAGTTGGCTTGGCTTCGACTGGGGAGACCGGGAATTCTACGCATCCGATTACTTCGACCGGCTATATGAATATGCTGTTCGACTTATTAAAAAGGAAAAGGCCTATGTTGATGACCTGAGCGCGGACGAAATACGTGAGTATAGGGGAACGTTGACAAAGCCGGGGAGGGAAAGCCCATATAGAAACAGGTCCATAGAGGAAAATCTGGATCTGTTTGAGAGGATGCGCAGTGGAGAATTCGAGGACGGTTCCCGGGTGCTTCGTGCAAAGATCGACATGGCTGCACCAAACCTGAATATGCGGGACCCGGTGATATACAGAATCCTCGATGCCAGACATAATCGATCTGGAAATAAATGGTGTATATATCCGACATATGATTTCGCCCATGGGCAGTCGGATTCCATTGAGGGCATTACCCATTCCATCTGCACCCTGGAATTCGAGGATCATCGGCCCCTTTATGACTGGTTTATAGAGGAATTGGGTATCTATCATTCCCAGCAAATAGAGTTCGCCCGCCTCAACCTTAGCTATACGGTGATGAGCAAAAGGATGCTCCTTGGGTTAGTAAATGAAGGGTATGTAAAGGGGTGGGGTGATCCAAGGATGCCCACCATTTCAGGGCTAAGGAGGCGCGGGTATACGCCGGAGTCCATAAGGGACTTTTGCGAGCGAATCGGGGTTGCAAAAAAGGAGAGCATGGTTGATATTGCACTGCTTGAGCATTGCCTGCGCGAGGACCTGAACAAGAGGGCTCCCAGAGTTATGGCGGTGCTTCGGCCCCTCAAGGTGGTGCTCACAAATTACCCGGAAAATCAGGTGGAGGAGATTGAGGCCTTCAATAATCCCGAAGATCCCGGCATGGGAACCAGAATGGTTCCCTTTTCAAGGGTGCTTTACATCGAGCAGGATGATTTTAGAGAAGACCCCCCCAAGAAGTTTTACAGGCTTGCCCCCGGAAGAGAGGTAAGGCTGCGGTATGCATATTTCATCAAATGTGTGGATGTAGTAAAGGATCAGGAAACCGGAGAGATACTTGAGCTTCACTGCACATATGATCCGGAGACAAAAGGCGGGGACGCCCCTGATGGACGAAAGGTCAGGGCAACACTCCATTGGGTATCTGCGATTCATTCTCTTCAAGCCGAGATACGTCTGTATGATCACCTCTTTACCGCTCCGAATCCAACCCTGGATCAGGAAACCGGTTTTAGGGATTATTTGAATCCCGACTCCCTTAATATCTTGACCGATTGCCGAGTCGAACCCAGCCTGGAGGGCGCTGAACCCGAAACCCGGTATCAGTTCGAGAGGCTTGGATACTTTTGTGTGGATCGTTTTGATTCATCCCCTGAAAAGCTTGTTTTCAACCGTACTGTCACCCTGCGAGACACATGGGCCAAGATCCAAAAGGCATGGGATTCATCCCCGGGGAAAACCTGGGAGGAGCAAAAAGGCATAAAGAATATTGAGCCGATAGGTGAAGAGATCACCATTGAGGATTTTTCCAAAATCGATCTCAGGGTGGGGGTTATTCGAGAGGCAGACAAAGTGGAGGGTGCAAGAAAGCTCCTGCGGTTGATGGTGGATATAGGAGAGGGCCGGCTTCGCCAGATATTTGCGGGCATAAGTTCCGGCTACCCCCGGCCGGGAAATCTCATCGGAAAAAAAGTGATTGTAGCGGCAAATCTGAAACCCCGTAAGATGAAATTCGGTGTCTCGGAGGGCATGGTATTATCCGGAGGCGATAAAGAGCGCCTTTGCATAACCACCTTTGACGGAGATCCCCTGGCTGGTGACAAAGTATCTTATACTAAGTTGCAATCATAGATAAACTAATGTATAATTTTCTCTGATTTAAC
>CAZZPR010000017.1:0-46775 GCA_964655655.1 uncultured Desulfobacteraceae bacterium
GCCTGCCCGACGAACATGACAATTTTGTCGTCCAAAAAAAAGATGGTGGTGCTTTTCTTCTGTTCCAAGGCCTCAGGGCTGGTCTTTTCTAGTGACTTACCTATGGGGAAAACCTGCCCCTTCTCTCCATTCTCCTCGCTGCGCTCGGGGCCCCGAAACGGAACATGTTTATTTACTTCTGATTGATAAGTTTTCAAAAAGTAACCAGAAACCAGATTGAATCTTGCAAGATGAGACAAAGACCTGCCTGTTTCCGAGAGGCAATATATTTAAACCCAGATTGTGCAGCAGCCAACTACTGCGGCCTGAAAAACCTTGCTGCAACGCTCTTTTCGCATATTGCCTTGAAAAAATGGGCAGGTATTGGGGGGGGCGGATAACTATTATCAATTAGGATTCTAAATAATAAACAGGAAGCTGGACAATACTCATTTTTCAACGCAGGTCAATATTAAGCTTGTATCAGGGCATTCTTGACTTTGAATTCCACAAAGGTTATTTTAGCTGAAAACCATAAGATCACTTGTCCGAGAGGGTAAATATTGATAAAGCTTATCATCAAAGGCGGACCTTTCATGTATCCTATAGTGTTCTGTTCCATAGTGTCACTAGCCATTTTTATAGAGAGGTTAATAGTATTAAGAAGAAAACTGGTTATACCGAGCGACTTAACCTCCAAGATAGAAAATCTCATAAAACAAAATAAGATATCAGAGGCCATATTCCTTTGTCAGGGACATGGTTCTTCCATAGCCAGAATTTTTCTGGAGGGGCTGAAAAATGCAGGCAGAGGGATTTGGCTGGTTAAAGAGGGAATGGAAGAAAAAGGGAGAAGGGAAGGTGTTATATTAGAAAGAAATATCGGTGTGCTGTTGACCATAGCAAATCTCTCTCCATTGCTCGGACTCCTCGGTACTGTTTCCGGTATGATAAAAACCTTTAATGTTATTTCCGTTCACGGAATGGGCGGGCAGACACATCTAGCGGGCGGCATCTCCGAGGCGCTGATAACTACGGCCGCCGGCCTGCTTGTTGCTATACCGACATTGGTAGCCTATCGTTTCCTAATAGATAAGGCCCAGATCCTTATCTTTGAAATGGAGGAGCTGTCCATAAGACTTGTGGACACAATGGTAAACAATAGTGATAATGCGGTTTAGCCAACCAAAAAAGGAGGAAATCAGCCTGGGTATAAGTATTGCCCCTTTAATAGATATTGTATTTTTATTGCTGATATTTTTTATGCTGACTTCTCATTTTGAAACGGTGTCAGGCATTGACATTCAATTACCGGAAGTTTCCAGGAAGGGCAGCGATCAGCTCCCTGACTCTCTAGTGGTGGTAATAGTGGAGTCAGGCGATTGTTATGTAAAAGGTAAAAAATTGGAACTCAAGGAGCTTTATTCCAGGCTTCAAAAAATGAAGGCGGGACAGGAAAGATTGAACCTTGTTTTGCAGGCGGATCGGGATGTAAAACACGGACACGTGGTAAGGGTAATGGACATGGCCAAAAGGGCCGGAGTAGGATCTATTTTAATTGCAGCCCAATGGGAATCTGAAAAGGTTTATTGAATTTGGCTACTAATAAGAAAATTAATTTAGCATATATTATCTTGATTTCACTTGCCGGCATGTTACTTTTTTCATGGATAACATTCGGGCAAAACAGCCTTTTGGAACTTCACAAAATGCAGAAGGACCGGGAAAGATATTTGAAAATTATAAGTGAACTCAAAGAAAAAAACAGAAGGCTTTCCGACGAGATAAGGAGGATCAAAGAGGATCCTGAATATTTGAAGGCAATTGCAAGAAAGGAACTGGGGCTGATAAAGAAAAACGAGGTTGTTTACCGATTTCAAAAAGAGGATCAGGGGGTTGAACATAAAAGGGATGATAACCAAAATTAAAGGGGGTCAAAATGGGATCGCCAGACAAGGTCCGTGATGAAATCATAGAAGATGTGGGTACAAGCAGATCCAGCAAGTATCTTATCAATATATTAAAAGAAAAAGGCGAAAAGGAAAAGGTTATCAAGGCGTGTCTCAAGGCGCTTGAAATCTTTCCAGATGATATCTCAATAAGAAAGACCCTGGCTGAGACTTATCTTGAGCAAGGATCTGGATTACTGGCAGAAATGGAAATAGATAAAATTTCTCGTCAAATAAAAGAATTGTCGTATATTTTTAAACTTCAAGCTGAACTATTTCAAAAAGAGGGAAGGGTAAAAGAGGCGGCTGATTCCCTTAATAAATATTTAACCCATTACAGTGAAGACAAGGAAGCAGTGCAGCTATTATCAGGGTTGGACCGTCGCACAGAAGAAGATCAAGAGGTAATTACTACACCAACACTGGCTGAGATTTATTTCAAACAGGGAGAGACAGACGAGGCCATTAAAATATACCAAAAGGTGATACAGGCATCTCCGGATGATGAAAAATCCAAAAAAAGGCTCAGTGAAATTGAACAGATAAAAAAAACGGGAACAAAGAAAGGTCCTGCGAAGGATGCAAGGTCTCAGAAATTAAAGCTTATAGGTATCCTGGAAAGGTGGCTGGCTGACATAGAACAGAGAAGAAATGCCTTTGCTGCTTCAACTGTTTAACCCAGATTGTTTAGTAGCCAACTACTGCGGCCTGAAAACCTTGCTGTTGCGCCGTTGCAGGATTTAACAATTTTATGTATATGCCTTAGGAAGGAGATATAATTATATTGTATTCTACTTCGGATTTTAGAACCGGACTAAAGATTGAATTGGGCGGAAGCCCTTTTACAATTGTAGAGTTCCTGCATGTAAAGCCGGGGAAGGGCGGTGCATTTGTAAGGACAAAATTAAAAAACATAATTACAGGGCAGGTACTGGATAAGACTTTCAGGGCAGGTGAAAAGGTTTCTCCGCCCAATGTGCAGGAAAAGGAAATGCAGTATCTTTATCAGGACAAGGACGAATTTTGCTTTATGGATAACGAAACCTTTGAACAGTTTTTCCTGAAGGAGGAACAGCTTGGAGCCAACAGGTTATTTTTGAAGGAAAATACCAATGTAAAGGCATTGATTCATAACGATAGGATAGTGGATATAGAACTGCCCAATTTTATTGACCTTGAGATTGCCAACACAGAACCGGGTCTAAAAGGAGATACCGCTACGGGTGGAAACAAGCCCGCAACATTGGAATCCGGTGCTGTTATCCAGGTACCGCTTTTTGTGAATCAGGGAGATAAAGTAAGGGTGGATACCCGGAAAAGGGAATACATAGAGAGAGTAGAGCAGGGAACAGTTTAATATGACCCAATCATTTAATTTTATGGCAACGGGCATAGGCAGTGTGCCTTATTTGGATGTTGAGAATACCTGCCGCTGGATTCTGGAGATATTGCCGGATATCCCTTTCTGGCCCCAGTTTGTAAGACGTAGTTTTCTGGAGGACATGACCAATCAACCCACTCAGGGGCTGCCGCTGATCGGGATAGACCCCAAAAAGGGTTCCGCATTCCTGAGGGAAATAAGCGATAAAGAGCTGTTATCCTTTTATGAAAACTTTCTGTCAGAAGACATCGATTATTTTGCTGTGGACGAGGAACATGCAGCCGGAATCTTCTCAATGCTTGAATTGATTAATAATTTAAATCATATTCCTTATATAAAGGGTCAACTGATAGGACCGGTAACATTCGGGGGAAGCCTCCGGGATAAAAACGGAAAATCCGCCCTGTATAACAGCGAGGTAATGGATGCCTTGGTAAAGGGGATAGCAGTCAAGGCAAGGTGGATAGCGGAAAGGATGTCCCTTTCCGGTAAAAAAACCATAGTGTTTTTGGATGAGCCGTATTTATCCGGTTTTGGCTCTGCCTTTACCCCGATAGCAAGGGAAGAAGTAATCAAATACATCAGAGAGGTCTTAGATTATCTGCGGGCCAAAACAGACACCTTGATCGGCATTCACTGCTGCGGAAACACAGATTGGTCGATGATAATAGAGACCGGGCTGGACATAGTGAGCTTTGATGCCTATGATTACCTGGACTATTTTTTGCTTTACAAGGAGGATATAATTGATTTCCTGGAAAGGGACGGCGTAATAGCATGGGGTATTGTTCCCACCACCTCATTCACCGGCAGTGAAAATGTGGAATTTCTAAAGGGCAGGCTGCAAAAGGGGATTGATAAGTTACATGAATGGGGAATCAAGAAGGATAGAATAGCCAGACAGTCCCTTATTACACCAGCTTGCGGACTGGGTGTGCTGAAAGAGGAACAGGCCACCAAGATACTGGAACTTTTATCCAGTCTTTCATCGAATTTGAAGATTTTGTAAACAGCGCGATGCAGTCAGTAAACTTTCTGCTTTTCTCGGGTCCATGAGAAAGTAAGATGGGATGTTTACGAAGCTATTTATTTTTAAAGCACAAACCCGGAACCTTCCTTTGCAGCCTCTACTTCCAGAGAAGCATCTTTTTCCATTATAATTTCCTGGCAATGCAATACTGCCTTTATTAAATCAGCATCCTTTCTTTCCGGTGCATGATGAAATAATATTAATTTTTTGACATCCGCCAGAAGTGCAAGCTCGAGGGTGGAAATATAATCGGAATGTCCCCATCCCCTGTGTTTTAATATCTCATCGGGTTTGAAATGCGCATCATGTATAAGGATATCAGCGCCTTTGCAAAATTTTATATAGTCTTCAAATGATTTTTCTTTGGTGTCAAGCTCGTTATCGGTAATAAATACCAACTTTTTTTTGCCCTGGCTAAACCTGAAGCCCAAGCCCCCCTGTGGATGAATTAATGGAATACTGTCTATCTTAATTCCTTCTATATCCAGTTTTCCCTTACCAAGCCTGTCTAAAAAATTTATTTTTGCCTTTAATTCCTCAAACCTTATCGGAAAGAAGCCGTCTCCCATTTTGTTGTCAAAGCTGTATCTCAAGCCCTTCATGCACGATCTGTAACCGTCTACCGAAATCCTGGTAGAGGACTTGTATATAGGGTAAAAGAAGGGAAAACCAAGTACGTGGTCCCAGTGTATGTGGGTTATAAGTAAATGAATGTCTACATTTTCATTATATGATTCCAGTTCATTGGCAAGTTCCCTGATTCCTGTTCCGGCATCTATTATAATTCTTTTGCCATTTTCATGCGCTATCTCCACACATGTGGTATTTCCCCCGTAGATTATGGTATCCTTTCCAGGTACCGGGGTGGAACCTCTGCTCCCCCAAAATTTAATTTTCATCCTTTTTCCGCCTGTGATAAAGTGCCAACGATTTTTATAGGAAGGGTTAAATTAATACAAAAATAAAGTAAAAATGTCAACTTAAAAACAGAGGCATGGGGCAGTGGGAACGCCGGAGGAAAAGGTGCCTATTATAGAAGAAGCACTAAGGGAACTCTCCGATTACAAGCATGATTGCAGGTTGTGTCCCAGGATGTGTCATGCGGACAGGGAAGGAGGCGAGAGAGGTTATTGTAAAACAGGCGCTTTGCCTGTCGTATCTAATTATTGCCTCCACTTCGGCGAAGAACCCTGTCTCAGCGGGTACTATGACTATAGAAAGGAATCAGAGCAAGGCCGGTTATCTCATGGCTCCGGCACCGTATTTTTTTCAGGCTGCAATCTTGGATGCGTCTTCTGCCAAAACTACCAGATCAGCCGGGGGTTGCACGGAAATGAAGTAAACGGGGAAGAACTCGCCGACATATTTCTCCTTTTGCAGGATAAAAAGGCGTTGAATATAAACCTGGTGACTCCTACTCATGTCATCATTTCTATACTGGAAGCCTTAAAGATATCATACGAAAAGGGTCTTGCCATACCCGTTGCATATAACACAAGCAGCTATGATTCATATGAGTCCATATCAAAACTTAAAGGAATAATAGACATTTATCTTCCAGATATGAAATTTTTCAGCAGGAATTCGGCTTCAACCTTTTCCAATGCCCCTTATTACCCGGAAGTGGCCAAAAAAGCGATAAAAGAGATGTTTAAGCAGGTCGGACACCTTGAATTAGACAGCACGGGAAAGGCTATAAAGGGTTTAATAATAAGGCATCTGATTTTGCCGGGATTTACCCAGGAATCCTGTGAAATACTGGAATGGATCTCAAAAAATATTTCCATCCGGGTTCAGCTAAGTTTAATGGGCCAGTATCATCCTTGCAACGGGGTTCCCGAGAATATAAACAGGGAAATTTCGAGGAATGAATATGAAACAGTATTAAATAAGGCCCTGAACCTGGGTTTCGAAAACATTTACACCCAGTCATCTGAATTTGGGCAGGATGAACATTTAACCCCTGATTTTGATCAAAAGGATCCATTTGGGTGGAACAGAGATAAAAAATACGTATAGTTTATTCTTTATCCAGCCCTTTCAGGCCTTATTATGCAGCTACTGTCCAATCCGGGTTAAGAGGGAAAATCGAGGTAATGGTATTTTATTTCCTTTTTTAATCTTTCCGTATAATTTTTTTATCCAATTGAATCAAAATATCATATACACTAAGTGCTGCATGGATGTTGTCTTGATCTAAAAACATTTTTCCTGCCTTGAAAAGGCGTTTGCTTCCCAAATGTGATGGATAAGAATAAGTAGTGGAATTTTAAAAAAATTTTGGTAAATTTAGTCATTGTATTATATATTAATTGGCAAAAGGCTTTAAGCGATATACATGCCATTTATCCTTGGAAAGGGGAATTCATTATGAAACCTACAGAGGTAAAAAAGGTCGAGTCTATAGAGGTAACTACTATTATAGATAACTACTGCGATGTTTTGCTTACTGATTCTCCAGGAATTAAAAGGCCTCCCTTGGCTGCAGAGGGGGAGATCCCGGCCGATACCCTCCTTGCAGAACACGGACTTTCCCTTTTAATAAAAGTAAAAAGAGAAGATGAAAATCATAGCATATTATTTGATTGCGGATGGTCCAGGGTAGGGGTACCCCATAACATGCGCATGATGGGCCTAGACCCAAAACATATAGAGGGAATTGTACTGAGTCACGGTCACATGGATCACAACGGCGCGCTTTACCCGGTGTCACAAAGCATAGGTAGAACTGTTCCCCTTGTTGTGCATCCGGATGCCTTTTTGAATCCCCGTTTTTTAACAACCGAAAACGGACAAAAAATATATTTTCCTGTAACCCTTGCCAGGTCCGAAATTAAGGATAATGGATTGGAATTAATGGAAAAAAGCGACCCTTCCCTGATTGCGGGAAATATGCTGGTGGTTACAGGTGAAATCCCAAGGGTTACCGATTTTGAAAAGGTAGCCCCGAACGGCTACATTGAAAGACACGGTAAAATCGAACAAGACGTCATACTGGACGATCAGGCTGTCATATTAAACTTGAAGAAAAAGGGGCTGGTTGTAATCACCGGTTGCGGCCATGCCGGGATCATAAACACCGTGCTTTACGCCAAAAAATTGACAGGTATTAATAGAATTTATGCCGTGCTCGGAGGTTTTCACCTTTCCGGTGCCTTTTTTGAGCCTGTTGTAGACGAGGTAATCAAGGAATTCAAAAAAATTGATCCACAGGTTATAATACCCATGCACTGCACCGGATGGACTACGGTTCACCGGTTTTCAAGGGAATTCCCCTCCGCCTTTGCGCTAAATTCGGTTGGAACGAGAATAGAATTAAAATGAGGATATTGATCTACCTTATCCCAATACTTTATGCCCTTTGCCCATACGACCTTTTGCCGGACTTTTTTCCTGGTATGGGCTGGGTGGACGACATATTAATCCTGGGGGCATTGTACTGGTATCATTTTATTTACAGACCGGCCAAGCTAAAGGCAAGGTACAGGGATTACTATAATCAAGCCCAGGACAAGGCAAGGGAAAACCAACAGTATGAGAAAAAAACACAAACCAATAACAGGAAGAGAAAACCTGATCCGTATACGGTTTTGGGTGTAAAAAAAAATGCCACCCGTGAGGAAATAAAAACTGCATATCGGAAATTGGCTGGAAAATATCATCCGGACAGGGTGACGCATCTGGGAGACGAATTCCAGGATCTTGCGGAGAAAAAGTTCAAGGAAATACAGCAGGCATATCAGGAACTTGTAAGGTAATTTATTAACATGGTGTTTTAGGCTCAGCGCCTTAAAACTCTCAGGAATATTACGAAAAATTTTTAATAGATGAAAAAGGTCAAAAAAAAGATCATCCCCATAGAAAGACTCACAGCAGATAGGGTCTTGGCAGAGGATATTACCAGGCCGAACGGTGATCTGATATTCAGGCGGGGCGGTAAACTTAGTGAATATATAATTGACAGGCTAAAGAGATTCGGAATAAAAAACGTAGCAATATTCGACGAGGGAGAGAATGGAAACACTCATGACCCTGAATATATCAAAAAAAAGCTAAAAGAGATAGAACAGGGCCTTGATCATCGTTTTAGAAAGGTCAATCATGTTCCTTTAATGAGGAATGTAAAAGATATTATTAGTGAACATATGAAAGCAAAGTTGTTTTAATGAAACGGCAAATAACCGACAAACACCTTGAGAAGATCGATGACCTTCCGGGCCTGCCCGATGTAATTCTTGAGGCCATAAGATTATTAGAACAGCCCGATGTTACTGTAGAAAGGGTAATATCCTCTATTCAAATGGATCAGGCCATTGTCTCCAAGATATTGAGCCTTGTAAACTCATCCTTTTACGGGTTTAGAGGAAAGATAAAAAATATTTCACAGGCAATAGTTCTGCTTGGTTTCGATGCGGTTAAAAATGCCATACTTTCTGTTACCATATTGGATATATTCTCTAAAACCGACAGGGAAAGCGGTTTCGATCCCCGCTCATTTTGGCTGCATTCAATTGGCACAGGTGTTATATCCCAGGTGATCGGCCATCATCTCAAGTGTGATCATGAGGAAAACTTTTTTATTTCCGGTATACTGCATGATATAGGAAAACTCGCAATCATAAAAATATTTCCTGAAAAATTTTTTATGATACTGGAAGAGATAAAAATTAAGGATGAGCCCATGGTACAAGGAGAACGGGCAGTATTGGGCATAGATCATGGGGATATTGGATATATGCTTGCGGAAAAGTGGAGCCTTCCCAGGGATATCCAGGAGGCCATAGGTCTTCATCATTGTCCGTGGAACGCAAAGGAAAACAGGACAATGTGCGCAACAGTTTATTTATCAGATATCCTGTGCCGTGCCCTGGATATCGGCTATGGAGGAGATTCCCTGGTCCCGGAGATAGATCCGAAGGCATTAAATCTATTGGGAATTGAGCCCTTGTTTATCAAGGATTGCCTGGAAGATATAGATCTCGAGATGGAAAGGGCCAGGACATTCTTAAGTATCTTTGGTTGATTTATATCCCCAGATAAGCCTCCTTGATGTCCGTGGATTCCTTTATCCTATCAGGCGTGCCCTCAGCCTTTATTTGCCCTCCGTGCATTATATAGACGAAATTTGATGCATCAAGGGTCGATTCCGCATTTTGTTCTACGAGGAGTATGGTTAGCCCGACCTCTGCTTGTAATTTTTCAACGGTTTCAAACACTTCTTTTACAAGTATAGGGGCCAGGCCCTGGCTTGGTTCATCCAGCATCATCAACCTTGGTTTGGCCATGAGGGCCCTGGCAATAGTTACCATTTGTTGCTGGCCTCCGCTCAGTATGCCTGCTTGTTGCTTATCCCTTTCCTTCAGAATTGGGAACAGGGAGTAAACTAAATCAAGAGATTGATCAATGCTTTTAAGGGCCCCTTTGCGGTATGCACCCATGATTAGATTCTCATGAACACTCATGTCTCCAAAGAGATGTTTCCCCTCCGGCACCAGTGTAATGCCCAGGTCCACTTTCTTATGACTGGGCATATAGGTAATATCTTCTCCCTCATAGGTTATCTTTCCTCCCCATGGCCCTACAGAACCCAAGACCGTTTTCAGGAGGGTTGATTTGCCCACGCCGTTGGGCCCCAGCAGTGCGGTAATAGAACCCCTTTTCACCTCAAGGCTTGGCTTCCATAATACTTGCATAGGACCATAGCCGGATTCGAGATCCTCCAATCTCAACATGCTGTTCATCTTTCTCCTTTCAAAGTTTTTTTACCTGGCCGGCCTAAATATACCTCCACAACCCTCGGATCATTAAGAGCTTCCTCTGTTTTGGCATCAACTAATTTGGCCCCAAAATTCATTACCACCACCCGCTCGGCGAGCCCAACCACTGCTCGCATGATATGTTCAACCATTGATACGATGGCTATACCTTCCTTATCCTTTATTTCCTTGATAAAATGAACCATGTTGTCGATATCCTTTGGGTTCATTCCTGCCATTGCCTCGTCCATAAGCAATAGTTTCGGTTTCATCGCAAGGGCCCTGGCAATCTCCACCATCTTTTTTTCCACCGGGGTCAGGCCCCCTGCTTCTTTATCCTTGTGGGCATGAAGGCCAACCAGCTCGATATACCGATCAGCTATCTCAAGAGAATCGTCCACGCTGACCTTGCCGGATAAAGTGCCGAACATGGCGCCAATGGCCACGTTTTCCCTAACGCTGGCCGAGCTGAACGGTCTGGGTATCTGAAAGGTTCTTCCTAATCCAAGAGGGGCCCTTTTATGAGGGGGCAAACGGGTAATATCCTTACCTTCGAAAATAACTTTTCCTTGCTCGGGGATATAAACACCGCTTATGATATTGAAAAGGGTGGTTTTACCGCTTCCGTTGGGGCCCACTATGCCCACCAGTTCTCCGGATTGTATTTCCAATTCTACATTGTCTACCGCTACCAACCCCCCAAACCGTTTTGTAGCATTTTCAAGGCGTAATAAGGACATATCCCCACCTAAATAACGAATTTTTCCAGGAACGAACCTTTTATCTTGTTCTTTACCATACCTACTACTCCCTCCGGGAATAAGACAATAATGATAATTATCACCGGTGCGAAAATCAGCAGTTGGAATCCGGGTATGAATATTGAGAGATAATATTTGGAAATTCCATAGATAAGCCCGCCTGCAACAGGACCCAGAAGTGTCCCCGCCCCTCCGAGAAGCACAATAATAATGGCTTCTATGGTATAATGGATTTCAAAAACCTCCGGTGGAAACACATATGGGGTTTTTAGGGCCCAGGAAGAAGCCCCTATCAGGCCCGCAAAAGAAGCGCTGGTTATAAAGGCTATAATTTTATATTTGGTAACGTTTATGCCCATCACCTTGGCGGCGTCCTCATCTTCTCTAAGGGCGGTCAGCGCATAGCCTATCTTGCTTTTCATGTAATAAAGTGTGATAAAGGCAGCCAGTGCCGCGATGATAAGTACCATAATATCTGCCCAGAAGGTCATCAGGGAGCTTGCGGATTCTCTTCCGAGGATCTGGTTGAGTTGGGCGGTAAATATCAGGCCCTCGGAGCCGTTCCATATCTTTGCACCTTCAATTAGAAATCGGAAACCCTCGTTTACTCCTATTGTGGCGATAGCGAAATAAGCCCCTCTGAGTCTCAGAGCAACCGCACCAACTGCAATGGACAAAAGAGTGGACATAAATATTGCCAGGGCAAACCCGATTATAATAGGCAATAATCCAAGGCCTTCAATTCCCGCGAGATTTGTAATGGCCAGGGCCATTCCATAAGTACCGACGCCCATAAATGCAACATACCCGAAATCCACATAGCCGGTCATGCCGAGAAAAATATTAAAAGCCTGGCCCATAGCGCAGTAGAATAAAAGTGTTGCAACTAATTGCCACATGCCGGAAACATTTTTCCCGATTAGAAGAAGAAAAAGGTAGGCCGCGAATACAGGTATTAAGGGATAGTATTTTGTTATCCTGTTTCTCATTTTCTGCTCAGTATTCCAGTCGGTTTAATAAGTAATATAACCAGTAATATCACAAACGATAAAAACCGGGTCATTGCAAACGGCTCTAGGCCAGGGATCAGGGCAAATAAAGTATATGAACCATTCTCAATAAGACCAAATACCAATCCGCCGAAAAAGGCGCCATAGGGAGATGAAAGGCCGCCCAGTACTGCGATAACAAAGGCTTTCAGGGTATATGCACCTCCCATATAGGGGTTAATGCCTACCGGGATAAACATGGTAAGAAGTACACCGCTTGCTACAGTGAGCCCTATCCCCAATGCAAAACTTAAGGCATAAGCCCAACCGACATTTACACCGCAAACCCTGGCGCCTTCACTGTCCTCAACAACACTCCTGACCGCTGACCCCGCCCGTGTCTTGTTGAACCAAAAATAGAGCATAACGGCAATGATAGCGCTTCCTATGCATGCATACAACTTGGTCATGGGCAAGACCGTGACCCCGATATCTATCTTTCCCACCACCCAGTTATAGCCTCGAAATTCCGATCCGAAGAGGAGCTTGACAAGCTCTTCCAGCAATATCCCTATGGAGAAGGTTGCCAATAAGGTGGCAAGTTCCGGGGCCTTTATTAATCTCTGGATAGTTGTGTAGTAAAATATAAACCCCAGCCCCATGCCTACAGCAAAGGCCACAGGAACCGCAAGCATTGGATTGATTCCGATGGCATTAAAAAGCCAGAGCGTCACAAATGCTCCCACCATAATAAAGGCCCCGTGTCCCACGTTGACCACCTTCAGGACACCGAAAATAAGGCTTAGACCCATGGTGGCCATTCCATAGACCGCACCCAAAACAAGACCCTGAATTAAATTACCGGTTAAATGCTCTAACACCATTAAAAACCCTTTAAGCTCGTTTATTGGATAGAAAACCCCCTGTGGGGTTTTTGCAACATTCTTATCCCCTTTATCAATAAATGTCTACAAAGGGGTGTTTAGGGAAACCATCGCCGGTCTTCCAACATAAAATTTCATTACGCCCACTTTCTTTGGCAGGCCGGAAAACGCCGGTCATTTATTATTTTCTATTTTGGAACCGCCACCTTGCCCTTTGCCTTTTCCGCAAAGGTTGGCATCGGGTAGCAGGGTTTGCCTGTCTGTGCTGATTCAGGCCATACAATAACCCTCTTTCCATCCTGCCACTGCACATCCACCATGGAGTGGCCAACCTGGAGTCCTGTGTCGTCAACGTCCCAGCCCCCGTAAAAAGACATAAAAGTAAGATCTCCGAGGGCGGCTCTTACCTTATCCGAATCGATGGAATTCGCCTTCTCCACTGCAAGCGCATAGGCCAAAACCTGTGCACCCGCCTCTGCAGCGTGATAATCAGGTATGATTTTTTTGCCAAGGGCCTTTTCAAAAAGATCTACAAATTCATCCTGGCTTGGTCCGATCCAATCCGCTCCAATCTTTTCTGCGTTGTCAGCTGAGTATTTTACGCCGTACTCCCAGTGAGAAGGGCCCATAACACCTTCCGCCATACTTGTTAATGCTTCGTAAAAGGCCGGCAGGGTTGCCGCAGCAATAAGGGAGAGGGCCTTTGCATCTATTTCCAAATCCGCCATCTGGCGGTTAAAAAGCTGGCCGTCTTCGAAGTGCCCCCCGCCAAGAATAAAATCAGGTTCGCTGGATTTTAAGGCCGAAAGCAAAGGTGTTAAGTCGCTTACCCCTTTGGGGTAAGTTCTTTTAAACATTACATTAAATCCAAGTTCTTTGGCATATTTTTCCGCCCCGTGCATTACCATCTTTGCGAATTCAGAATCCTCATAGGCAAGAGCCACTTTTTTGGCCTTGGGGTCAACTTTGTTAATCATATTTAAGGTCCCCTGATGGTAACTGGTGGCGGGCCCTATGGTCTGCACAATATAATTAAAGCCCTGGCGGAATATCTTGTTATTTGCTCCCCCGTGATCCATATAGAGCATCTTGTGGCTTTCGGTAACGGGTGCCCCCCGCAGTGTAAGCCCCGAGCTGTACGGGGAAAACACCACATTTACCTTGTCTACGGTTACCAGCCTTCCGATAAGACTGGTTACTGACTCCTTTTTGGATTCGCAATCATAGTATTTATATTCAAGGGGAAACTTTTTGCCTGATATCGAAACCCCGCCGTAGACATCATTTATCCATTTTATGCATGCCTTTACACCCCCTACGGCCTGTTCTCCTGCCTTTGAATACTTTCCGGAAAGACAGGCCGGATGACCTATAACCAGCTTATCTATGCCTGCCCCCAATGTATTGCCGGAAAAAAAAGCCACAGAAGCAAACACGAACATCAGCACCATTAAAAAATTTTTAGTTTTCATTTTTACCCACCCCCTGTTTGACTTTAAATATTGCTTTCAAATTATAATGGCCCGTAATTTTACGAATAGTGTTCTTTATTAAATATGCAATCTTATTGATTCTTATTGGAGGGAGGCCCTCTCAAGGGCAGGCTATTTCCGGTACAACACCAGAAAATGCGACTTTCTGGAATTAACTGGAAACGGCAAGCCATAAGAAACTATCACATTCAAAATAGGACGGGAATCTTAACAGTAACATTTTTTTAGACCCTCATTTAATGAGGAAAAAGTTTTCAGAGGAAATATGAGTACTTTAATCCAAATCCGCAGTGCTTTAACTATAGAACTCAGTCAAATATCTGTCAATAAAATTTTCCGTTTTGTCATTTACGAATTAAAAGTGAACCGTTAAAAAGTTCTTAACATAAAATTTTCCGTTTATTTTCCGAGAAGACAAAAGCCTTACATTTTTTTGAGGCATCTTTCCCTGGGTAAGCTTAAAAGCCGTTGAAATTATTTAACAGGCTTTTTAGAATAGGCTGAAAGACAGAACCAGTGCCTGGCAATATAAAAACTCTATCTGATCACAAAAGGCGGGGAGCATGAAAACAAGCTTATTAAGCGCAAGCTTAACGAATATGGATATGTCCGTAATCGATTTAAGTCCCGGCCCGTTTTGCATGAGCTACGGTTTTGACCTGAAACCATTGAAGGATTCTATAAATTCGGTTGGCTTGATCAACCCTCCTTACCTGATAAAAGGCAAAAACTATTACCATGTAGTTGCCGGATATCGAAGGCTTTTGGCTGCCCGGGAGCTGGGGTTTACCAAACTGAATTCATATGTATTGCCTGATGGTTTTCCGTATTTTAAAGCATTACTGGTCAATCTACATGATAACCTGTTAAACCGGGAGTTTAATGACATTGAAAAAGGGATGGTCCTGGTTAGATTGAGCGCCTTCCTTAAAAAGAGTGATACACTGAGTTTATATATGCCTGCATTGGGATTGTCTCCTGACTTGGAAACCTACGAGCTGTATCTGGAATTACAAAAGTTGGAGGATCCTGTAAAACACTCCGTATCAAGCGGAAGGGTTTGCTTAAGGACAGCCGAATATATGATTAAATCAAGCCAAGAAGATAGGCTGATCCTAAATAACCTGTTTAATAAATTAAAATTCAGCTTTAACCAACAATGTAAACTTGTTCAATGGATTGAAGAAATTGCCGGAAGGGAAGGGCGGCCGGTAAGGGAAATCATTGAAGATGAGACCGGGGACATCCTTAAAAACAATAAATTGAATAATCCCCAGAAGATAAAATCCATGGTAAACACCCTGAGGAAAAAACGATTTCCTTCGCTTTTGAAGGCAGAATCATTATTCAGAAAAGGGATATCAAAGCTGAAACTTCCCCCGGGCGCTCATGTTATCCCACCCGGTTATTTTGAAGGCAATGAATACAAACTGGAGATTCAATTTTCCAAGGGTGAAGAACTCAGGGAAAAGATCAATGGAATATTAAATTCCTCCGGATTGGAAAAAGTACATCTTTTTTGGAAAGGCACAGACCCTGATGAAGGAATTAAGGATAAAAAGAATCCTAATAGAAAGGGGGAGTAAAGAAGATCCTCTTACAAAAAGGGCATTAAAAAGGCTTCCCGGTATACCCGTTAAAACAGTGGACAGGAATTTTTTAGTCCCTTGTGATGATGCGGATACGGGTAAAAGGACACTCAGGCTTGTTCATTATAACGGAGATTTTTTAAAACCTTGTCCGGGAACAAAAAATTATATATGTTGCGGCTATCAGATATTAAACGTGGGGATAAATTGCCCCATGGATTGCACATACTGTTTTCTTCAATCTTATATCAATGAACCGGAATTACGTGTATTTAGTAATTTAGCTAATAAGCTTCAGGTGATAGATAAGATTATTAAAGATTCCCCAAATAGAATATTCAGGATAGGTACAGGTGAATTTACAGACAGTCTGGCCCTTGACAACATTACCGGGTGGTCGGAAACCTTGCTTCCTTTTTTTTCTGAAAAGATAAACTGTGTACTAGAATTAAAAACAAAGACCGATTTTGTAAATAATTTAATGGACGCCAGGCCCAAAAAAGGGATAATTTTAGCATGGTCCCTCAATACTCATCGTGTAATTAACAGAGAAGAAAAAGGTGCGGTAACCCTAAAAAAAAGGCTTATTGCCGCGCAAAGATGCCAGAGAGCGGGGTTTTTGCTGGCATTTCATTTTGACCCTCTTTTCTTTTATCCCGGATGGGAAGATGAATATGGTAAAACCGTGGAATTACTGGAAAGGTATATTGATCCCGGTTCCATAATATGGATAAGCATGGGCTCATTCAGGTATATGCCGGAGCTTAAGGGTCAAATCAAAAAGAGACATCCCGGTACTCGAATATTTGACGGTGAATTTGTACCCGGAATGGACGGAAAGTATAGATATTTTAAACCAATCCGGGTAAATTTGTACTCAAGAATAGCGGAGAGATTGAAAAAATGGAATGAGGACCTGGGTATATATTTGTGCATGGAAAGCGACGAGGTATGGAGGCAATCACTTGGATGGTCTCCCATGAATACCCAAGGGCTTTCGAATTTTCTCGACGACAGGGTAAGAAAATTCAGGGGTGATAAAAAAGACATTACTTAGAGAGTATAAATATCAGGGCCTAAAAAGGGGTAATTGAAAGCTCTTTTTTTTATTGTAATAAAGTTTACATAATATATATTATCAGACGTTCTATAAAACCCTTTTTTCAACCCCTTTTTTCCTTATATAACTCTTTGTCCGCTTTTAAGACAAAATCCTCCGGCCCCATTCCCCTTGAGTACGTCGCAATGCCTGTACTTGCAGTAACCTTTCGGTTATCTTTAAACCTTTTTTTTATCCTGTCGGATATTTCCCTTGCTATATCTTCTCCAGCCTCTACAAGGATTACTGCAAATTCATCGCCGCCATATCTGAATGCCATGTCAACCTTACACCTTATCTTGGAATTTATTATCTCTCCTGCTTCCGAAAGTAGCTTATCACCTGCGAGATGTCCGTGGGTGTCATTGTACTTTTTGAAACCGTTAAGGTCCAAAATTATTAAAGATAAGGGACGGTTCTGCCGGTCCGCTCTTTGCATCTCCTTTTTAAGCTGATTATAAAAATGCCTTCTGTTGTAAAGCCCGGTAAGGTTGTCTGTAATCGACAGCCTGGATAATTCCTGCCTTATATGCCTTTCAATAAGAATCCTCCTTATTTTAGCTTCCATTTCATCTATGTTAAAGGGCTTTATCACAAAGTCATCCGCACCGGCGTTAATTACGCTCATATACGTGTAGTCCTTGTCATAGGCAGTCATTGCTATAATATTTATTTCCGGTATCTCCTTTTTTATGCCCTTTATAAGTTCTATTCCATTAAGCTCGGGCATATTTATGTCGGTAACCAGTATTGAATGGTTTTTATTCCGTAGCAATTGAAGTGCCTCTTTTCCGTTTCCTGCTGAATCAACGTTAAAACCGAGATTCAACAACAATTCCGTCACTACTCCTAAAACGGAAGGTTCATCATCCACCACTAAAAGGTTTTCCTTGGTATAGTCAAATTCCTGGTACATAAACAATCCGACCTAACATTTTGAATTTAAATAGATATTATCTCCCTGGCTGCCGGTTATCTCCCCCAGAAGGGAGTTCTGAAATCCCTTTATAACCCTTACACTAACCAGCTCCCCCTTTAAATTTTCGTGTGAAGTAAAATTAACCACCTTGTTTTCAGTGGTTCTTCCTGTAAGCTGTCCTGATTTCCTTATACCCTCACCTTCCACCAGGACCTCCCGGACAGTATTTTCAAATGCACGGTTTTTTTGAAGGGTAATTTCTCTTTGCCTGCTTTGAAGGAAAGACAATCTTTCCTGTTTTTTCTCTTCCGGAACCTTTTCCGAAAAACCCGAAGCCCTTGTACCCGCCCTGTCCGAATATTTAAATGAAAATATATTGTCAAATTCAACATTTTCTATCAAACTCATGGTGTCTTCAAAGTCCTCTTCTTTCTCCCCGGGAAAGCCCACAATCACGTCACTTGTTATGGCTATGTCCGGCCTTACTTTCCTCAGCCTTTCTATAAGCGATAGATAATGCTCCCTTGTATACCCCCTGTGCATCATCCCCAATATTTTGTTGGAACCGGATTGAACCGGTAGATGAATGTGAGGGCAAAGTTTCTTCAAGTCTCCGAATAAATTTATCAGCTGCCCGGAGCAATCCTTTGGATGGGATGTTGTGAAACGAAGCCTTTTAAGCCTCATTATTTTGTCCAGCTCCTGCAGCAGCCCCGGAAATTTAGGCAAAGAAGAGTTTTTCATGTTATAGGAATTTACATTCTGGCCGATAAGGGTTATCTCTCTTATTCCTTGTTCAACCAGGTATGTTGCATTTTTGACAATTTCCTTTGCCGGCAGGCTGGTTTCCCTGCCTCTTACGTATGGAACTATGCAAAAAGTACAAAAGTTGTCGCATCCCTCCATAATCTTTAAAAATGCTGTAATATTTCCCTTTAAGTATCCATTATAATTTATAAAAGGTCTAACAGTGCCTCCCAGATCAAGATTCAAAACCCTTTGTCGGTGCTTGGTTATGTCATCAATTGATTGACCTATATCATATATGCTTCTCGGACCCAGCACTAAATCAACGTGGGGAAAACGATCCAAAAGCCATTTGCCCTTATCCTGGGCTACACATCCCACAACTGCGATAACAGCATCATACCTGCCGGCCTTCCATCGGGAAAGCCGGCCCACAAAGCTCAGGGCCTTTTTTTCGGCCTTTTCCCTTACCGTACATGTATTTACCAGGATAATTCGAGACTTTTCAATATCATCCGTCTGCCTGTAGCCAATGTTCAGCAGGATCTGGGCCATGGAGTCACTGGCATATTTATTCATTTGACAGCCAAATGTTTTAATGTAGAAATTTTTTTGCATTTTGAATTATTTTCAAAACATTATTTAAATAACTTTAATAATATATTGAAATCCTGGATTTTAATTACCGGTCAATCCTTCTATTGTAATCCTTTTAACTTGCCCGGCTTTTATGGATAGGGTTCCGTAGGGAAGTTTTCCGTAGAAGTTTTGGCCTTCGTCCATTTTAAGCTCTACAGTTTCACCTTTTTTAAGGGATACAACTACATCCAGATCATTCCCCCTTTTGCGAAAATCCAGCTTTTGTATATTTTCAAATGGTATATTAACTGTGGCGCCCCCGCGTTTTCCAGGAATAAATGTATTTCCCTCGAGACTGAACCTCGTTATTCGGGAGGACAAACCCTCCTGGTCAATTAAGGTGGCGGTCAAATCGGTTTCGGGCTCAGGAATCTCCGTATTTTTTAAATTGCCCGAATTTCCCATTCCCGAAAAAATACCAAAAAATACCAAAATAATAGATACTGCCGTAATTTTTTTAATAAGCCTATCTATTTTGAACATGGATGATCCCCTCCCTGTTTAAACTTTCTATCAATAAAAAGGTCTCTTCCTCACACCCCGGCGGTATGGATATTTCCACCTTTCCCTGTTTCGGGTCGATGGTCCTCATGGAGGCTATCCCGCTAAAAGCCTCTATCATCCACTGCAAAAGGCAAATTTCCCTTTTATTTACTAAAAGTACATACTTACTGGATTTCATTTCTGTAGGAACTTTCACCCCACTTTAATTTTGTCCTAAGAATCTCGAAATAATCCTGACTGGGCGATTTAATAAGCCTGAGCTTGTTTTCAGATTTGGATACCTTGATCCTGTCATTGTCCTGAAGGTGAAACCCCACTTGACCGTCAAAGGTTATAATCACTTCTTCACGATTATCGCCTATTAGAATCTCTATAACCGAGTCATCCCGGAGTATTATTGGCCTGTGAGTCAAAGTAAAGGGACATATGGGTGTAACTATAAAGGCCTCAAGGTCCGGATAAATTATTGGCCCTCCTGCGGATAGATTATAGCCTGTTGATCCCGTTGGTGATGAAACAATTAATCCATCCGCCTTAAAAGTAGTTAAAAAATAATTGTTAATGGATACCCTGAGATCAATGATCCTTGCAAGAGCACCTTTGTTTATCACCACGTCATTCAAAACGGAAAAACCATATTTTTCCTCGTTGTCTCTGAACACGCCGGCACGCAGCATAAGCCTGCTTTCAATCTCTATATTGCCCTTAATAAGATATTCCATTTCCCTGTAAAGGGTCTTTAATGGTATCTCCGTCAAAAAACCAAGTCCTCCAAGATTCACTCCGAGTATGGGCAAACCGTATTTTACTATTTTTCGAGCCGCACCCAAAAGCGTTCCGTCTCCTCCGAGAACAATTACCCAGTCAACTGTTTCCGGGATACTGGTTTCTTCCTCCCGGCCTTGATCAAGCAAGGACAGATTGCTTGATGCCATTTCCTCTGTGTAGACTTCAATGCCCCTTTTCAAAAACCAGTCTTTAAGGCGTTTGCACTCCTTCCTCGCCGGAGCAAACCCGTACTTATAAATTATTCCTACTGAACCAGGGATCTTTGCGAATTTCACCTTTAGCCCCGCCTTGAATTAATTATACACCTGAACTCTTTACCACGAACCAGTCCTCTACATTGTCCGAACCGGTGTCAACTAATATATGCAGAAGATTCAAAAAGGGAAATATTTTTTTAAGACTTTCCGGGTTTACCTTTTCAAACCTTTTCTTGTTGTTGATATACGCTTGTTCGTTTACGGCATTTGATTCATAAGCCTCCTTTGTCCTTTCCCCTATCCTCCTTAAGCATACCTTTTCCGGGCACCTTGTCTCAAGGACAACAAAAAGCATATTGTTGTTTTCGGCTATCCCGGCAGCCCTTTTCCTGAGATCCTGAGTTATAAACGTGGCGTCCATTACAATTCCGTTTCCATTTTCTGCAATCCTTTGCGCCCGGGAAAACATCTCTTTATACACCAGGTCTCTTTTTTTCATGTCGGATGCTACTTTATTATCAAAGATATCTTCGTCCCTTAGAAGTTCAAGCCTTATAAGATCAGTCCTTAACATCTGCAAATTTTTTTCTTTGGACATTATCTCTGCCGCAGGGGTTTTTCCTGTTGCAGGCAATCCGCATGTTATAACCAGGGTTCGGGGAGTTAATTCACTCTTTATGAAATCCAGAAAGGCCTCTTTCATTGCGCACTCACTGTATATAGGAAGATGCAAGGCTGAAATATTTCTTTGAGACTCGTACGGCCTCTTCCCTTCCCTCTTCTCCTATTCCGGTATCATCAAGCTGAAAACAGGTCACCTTTCCCCTCACATAGGCCCTGTATACCTTGTAAAAAGTGAGCAGGGATTCAATATCTTTCTCGCCTGCCACTTGCTTGTAGGACTCCCACAGTTTATTGGAAAGATCATCCCCTCCGTGGTATTCCAGGTCCATTAAAAGAAAGGCGATATCCAGGAGGGTATCTATATATCTGAATCGCTCATTAAATTCGATGCAGTCGAATATCTGGATATTATCGGCGAAGCAGATATGCTCCATGTGCAAGTCTCCATGGCAATCCCTTATTCTTTTATCTCTTACTCTTTTGTGGAAGACGTCCCCGTGTGAATGGAAGAAATCATCGGTCCATTTTTTTAGCTTACTGTATTGCTTTTGGGTTATAGCTTTCCCTATGTATTTTTGGGTCTGTTCAAAATTTTCATCGGTATTTACCTTGAACATTTCAGCTTTACCAAACTGGTCAATAGCCTTTGAATTTCTTGTATTTAAGTAAAATTTTGAAAGTACTTTAGCAATATCTGTCAAATGCTTGTCATTCAATTCTCCCCTGGAAAATAGTTTTTTCATAAACCTATCCTCAGGGAGCCTTTTCATCCTTACCGCATAGTCTACAATCCTGCCCTCCCCTTCTACCATGCGGTGATTTTTTCCGTTATGCAGCACCTGCAACACGTCGATGTAGACACCGTTTGAAAGACGCCTGTTGAGAGCAATTTCCTGTTGGCAGTAATAGTGTCTTTTCTCAGGTGCGGAAAAATCCAGGAAACCGAAGTTAACCGGTTTCTTTATCTTGTATACGAACCTGTCACCAATAAGCACCCATGATATATGGGTCTGGATTAAAAAAACTTGGTCGTTTTGATCCGGAAGAAATTCCGGGTTCAATAAATCCTCTATCATAGATTCCATTTATGTCCTATGCTCTTCCCCTTTCTTTTTTCTTTCAATGTCCTCTGCCAATATATCCGCAATATGCTTCAACTTTAATCCGGGAGCCTGCTTGTCTATTCCTCCCTGGAGCTGGACCATGCACCCGGAACATGCACATGCTACGGCCTCCGCCCCGGTCTCCTTAATATTTTGCATCTTTTTCTCCAGCATTGCAACGGAGAGATTGCCGTGCTGTACCCCGAATGCGCCAGCCATCCCGCAACACCTGTCCGCATTTTTCATTTCTGTTAACTTATAGCCCTCCGAGGACTCAAGAAGGCTCCTGGGCTCCCTGTAAACGTTCAGCACGCGTTTAAGGTGGCATGAATCATGATAGGTTGCCTTGATTTTTTTTGCTCTACCGCTTTTTTGCCTCAATCTTCCTTTTCTCTGGTATTCCTCGTCCACAAAGGAGCAAAACTCGCGGACCTTGGCAGCCAGTTTTTCCGCACGCTCTCTCCACTCCGGCTCCTCCTGGAGGATCTTGGGGTAGTCCAGGAGCTGTTCAACCCCGGTGGGGCAGGCACATATAATGACATCAATTTCCTGGTCTTCAAAGGCCTTGATGTTGTCCTTGGCAATCTTACGGGCATGAACCGTATCTCCGGCTGCGGATACAGGTTTTCCACAGCAACCCTGGTCATCCGGAAATACCACTTCCATATTTAGATCCTGAATTACCTTTATTACATTTTCTCCGGTTTCCGGAAACACGAAATCCAGTATGCAGCCACAGAAAAAGCTGATCCTTTTTTCAGGGTTCTCAATTTTTTTAATAACCCTATGAACCCGGTCCCGCAAGGGGATTGCAGCTATTGCCGGAAGGCTCCTTTCTTTGGTTAATCCGGCGAAAAACAATGGAAGGTGCCTCACAAGTCCCTCGGACGTAAAAGGCTTTTGGGCTACTGAAGCCGTTCTCAACAGACGGTGAAAAAGCCTTCGATTGGTTATAACATCGAATACCCTGCCCATAAAGAAGGGAAGGCCTTTTTGGTTTACGGAACGGCGTCTCATTTCTTCTATAAGATCCGGGATATTTAGCTTTCCGGGACAAACAGTGGTGCACATACGACAACCGATACAAAGCTGGTTGAAATCATCAAATTCCTCCATGCCGCTCATAAAGGCGCTGAGGATCGTTCCTATGCCTCCTGCATAGGTATGTCCACTGTAAACGTGGCCGCCTACAAGAGAGTAAACAGGGCATACATTAAGGCAGGATGCACACCTGATGCACTGGTAAATCTCCCTGAATACCGAATCTTTGGCGGCTGCGAGCCTGCCGTTATCAAGAAGTATGATATGAAGCTCTTTTTTCTCTTCAACCCAGGAACCGTTCCTTTTTACCGCTATAGGGGTGGGCCCGGATATTATGCTCATGTAACTTGTCATAAGCTGTGCGGTGGCCATGCGCGGAAGAAGGCGCAAAATGGTATTTGCATCCATGAACCTGGGTATAAGCTTTTCATAACCTATGATCACTACATGTATCCTGGGAAGGCTTGTGATCAGGCGGCAGTTGCCTTCGTTGGTTACAAGCCCGATAGCTCCGTTTTCCGCTATGCCGAAATTGGCGCCTGAGATTCCCATGTCCGCTTTTAGAAATTCATCCCGAAGGGTAATGCGGGCGGTGTGAACCATTCTTGCAATATCCGGTTCGGTTTTTTGGTCCAGCTCCTTGGTGAAATAATCAGCTACCTGGTACCGGTTTAAGTGAATGGCGGGCAAGACCATGTGAGAGGGTTTGTGCCCGGCAATGGAGATGATCCATTCCCCCAGATCGGTTTCCTTTACACGGATACCCTTCTCCTTTAGAGCATCATTAAGGTCCACCTCTTCCGAGGCCATGGACTTGGATTTCACGACTCTCTTGACACCCTTTTGTTCACAGAGATCAAGGATGTAATCTTTTAAATTATCTCCTGTTTGGGCTCGAAAAACCTTAGCCCCCCTCTTGGAGGCCTCACGCTCGAACCGTTCTGCAATTTCGGATAATCTTTCAACCGTATCCGCCTTCATCTGTTTCAGTTGCTCTTTGAGAATCTCTACGTCTTCAACGTTTTCCAGGGCCTTCTCCCTGGCAGCAGGATAGACATCATAAAAGCGCCCCAGTGCATCCCTGAGCACCTCATCCCCTAGTTTTTCCCTTATCTCCTTTCTGATATTTCTCTTGGCCGCCATTATTAAAGACCTTCCCCGTCTTTATCATCAACCGCAATTAGTAAAAAGCGGCTTGGACCATGCACGCCGATGGTAAGTACCCGCTCTATATCCGCAGTTCGGCTGGGCCCGGTGATCCAGGTTATATAGCCTTGATCAAAGGACTTGGAAATAATATCCAGGGCATCCTCAATACCGGGCAGAATGTGTCTGCTGTTGAGAAAAGCAACGTGTACAGGGGGAAGACTGGAAACGAGCCTGCTTTCTATTGATGAAGCATCCTGGCACAGTGAGCCGCATTCGGCTATACCGAATTCCACCCCGGATATTCCGATGTCCGTGTCATGGATATTGGGGGCAATATTCTCTAAATTGGTAAATACCTGCAAACCTTTGGTTTCGAGGTTTTCTTTTATTTTAGAAACTTCAGTGAGCGGGCATTTCACCCACGCTATTTTCCGGGCGTTAGTCTCATCTGCCAGGTTCGAAAGGACATCATAGGATTCGTCAATGGATTTTACCCGATGAACCTCAGTGGAGACTTCCCTTGCCCGCATTTCAAAGTCATTAAACAGGTTTTCACTGTATTTTACATTGATTAAATATTCTTTCCAGCCCCTGGAACTACGGATCATTGCAATTTTCACCCCGGAGATGTGCTGATTTTATTGAAATGGCCTGATGGGAATCTTACGTTGGTGTGACTACTCTAGTGCAATAATATGATAGTCGCACTCTTTACGGATCAGCACATTACACTTAGTGTTTGTTTTTTTGAATTTAAGTATACGGAATTTATACTTGAGTGTCAAAGACAAAGCCATTCCAGAACAGCTTGGTCACAAGCTCCGGGAGAGTTTCAAATCCGCCACAAACCCTACCCGGTTCAGGTTTTGAATATCTGTTTCCCGGAAAAATGGTAAACGAAAAATTCCTGCAAAAAAGTACAAAGACCTGCCTGTTTCCGAATGGCAATATCTCAAAAGAAATACCACAGGGCTGGGAAGTGCACGAAATATTCGGGGTTTACTCCTGGGGGTATATTTATGATTTTGAGGAATTTTCTTAAAGCCCGAATATGAGGGCACATGCAATCAAACCTGTAGATATTGCCTTGAGGAAACGGGCGGGGCTTTGGGTGGCCGGATATATATCAATATTTTGCTTCAAATAAAGTACATAAGGCATTAAAAAACTTTGAAATATTTAACCCAGATTCTGCAGTAGTTGGCTACTGCAGAATCTGGGTTAAATATTTTTTCCAATATGGCTATAATCCTTGATAAAATTGGAAAAAGAAAGTAAACTGTTCCCGTCTATAAGGCGTGGGCTTTGTCAATTGTCGATTTGAAATCGACTTGCGCCTGTGCATACCGCCGTCTTCAGACGGTGGTATTTGACACATCAACAAATGTCTAAACCCTTCGGCTTCAGCCGGAGGATATTCCATATTTACCTTGTCGCCGGGCGACTACGGGGGATGTGCTTCGACTGAAGCCGAAGGGTTTTCACCATCCCCGGAGGAGACACTAATATCTTGGCTAAAGCTCATATTTCCGGGCATATAAGAAGATTAATATGACAAAACGGGAAAGATTGACAGGTAAAACCACGGCTGTTCATATTACAGATATAAACGGAGTATCCGTGGGACACGCCTCCGATGATGAGGCCTTGACCGGGGTTACGGTTATTCTTGCCCCGGAAGGAATGACCGGAGGGGTTGATGTAAGCGGATTTGCCTCGAGCACTAGACAGATCGACGCCCTTAGCCCGCACCATATAGTGCATAAAATCCATGGTGTTTGCATTGCAGGAGGCAGCGCCTATGGGCTTGATTCCGCCTCCGGGGTGATGGATTACCTGGAGGAAAAGAACGCCGGTTTTAATGTGAGGGTAGCGAGGATTCCCATAGTGCCCACGGCTGTTATATTCGATCTGGGATTGGGCTCCTCAAAAAAGAGGCCGGACAGGGAGATGGGTTACCTTGCTTGTCAAAATGCATCCCAGGAGATTCTAAAAGAGGGAAATGTCGGTGCAGGAACAGGGGCTTCTGTGGGGAAATTTTTCGGTATTGAACATGCCACAAAGGGAGGACTTGGCACCGCGGCCTGTGCGCTTGACAATGGCCTTATTGTAGGAGCGATTTCGGTAGTTAATGCCTTCGGCGACATCAGGGATCCTTCCACAGGTAAGATCCTTGCAGGTGCCAGAAAGGAAAAACACAGCCGCGAGTTTGCGGACACAGCCAGGCTTATGAGAAACGGTGTTCCCAGGCCCATATCCTACTTTCAGAATACCACTATATCGGTAATAGTAACCAATGCAAATCTTGATAAAAAGGGCGCAACCGTGGTTTCCAGGATAGCCAGGACAGGGATGTCAAAGACTGTCAGCCCTGCTCATACCTTATTTGACGGCGATGTTGTATTCACCCTGGCCTCGGGGGAAATTGAGGCCGATTTGCACACAATAGGTCTTGCAGCAGAGGAAATGCTCATCAGCTCAATCATAAGGGCGGTAACTCTTGCAAGAGAGGTTAAAGGCGTACCTTCTGCCTTTACCGGGCAGTCTGATCCTGACTGAAGAAATGTTCTCAGGAAGAAAAGACCTTTTATTTATTGCCTGAATTTACCCACTCTCTTACCTTAATGGATTTTTCGTTCGATCTTTTCATGATTTCTTCTAAATCCAGGGTATAGAGTTTTCTGTCTTCCATTACAAGGCGGCCGTCTATTATTGAATGTCTTACGTCATGGCCTCCGCATGAATAAATGAGGTGGGAATAGGGATTGTACATGGGGGTGAGATGCGGCTTATTGGTGTCAATCACTATCAGATCCGCCCGTTTTCCTTTTTCCAGGGAACCAATGATTTTATCCATACCCAGAACCCTGGCTCCCTGTATGGTTCCTATATTCAGTACTGTCCGGGCATCCATTATGGTGGGATCAAGTTTATTGACTTTGTGAAGCTTTGCGGCAGTATCCATTTCCTCGAAAAGATCGAGGTTGTTGTTGGATGCACATCCGTCCGTTCCTATGGAGACGTTTATCCCGGCCCTCAACATCTCTGTCACCGGGGCAATGCCGGAAGCAAGCTTCATATTGCTCTCGGGACTGAGCACAACGCCTACGCCGTTTTCTGCGAGTAATTCTATCTCCCATTCCTCGATATATACACAGTGAACCCCTATCAGGTGAGGCCCCAGAAGTCCCAGGTCCTGTAAATGCTGGACAGGGCTTTTTCCGAACCTTTTTTTTACCTCGTTTATTTCATCCATTGTCTCCGCCAGATGAATGACAAGAGGCACCCCCTTTTCAAGGGCAAGTTGGTTTACCCTTTGAAGAAGCTCTTTTCCGCAAGTAAAAAGAGAATGAGGCTCAACTGCAATATTTACCAGGGGGTCCCCGGCCCAATTTTCGATTAATTCCTCTGTGTACCTGAACCCGTTTTCCAATTCTCCGTAATTTGGAGACGGAAAATCATAAAGGACTTCCCCGGCCAGGCACCTGAGCCCGGATTCCTTTGCCGCCTTTGCCACTTCCTGCTCAAACAGGTACATGTCACAGAAGGTGGTGGTGCCGGACATTATCATTTCTGCGCAGGCAAGGAGGCTTCCGACCCTTACAAAATCTTCATCCATTCGTCTTTCCACGGGGAATATATAATTGGTCAGCCAGTCCATAAGGGGAAGATCGTCCGCCAGCCCCCTGAAAAGGGTCATGGGTGCATGGGTATGTGCGTTTATCAGGCCCGGAAGTATCAGGCCCCCTTGAGCGTCAATCTCCTTTTTTGCACTGAAAGATTCCTTTTTATTTTCCCCCAAATAGCTTATGGTATTGCCTGAAACGGCCACCATCCCGTTGGCAATGATTCGTCCCTGCCCGTCCATGGTGATTACATCACCGTTATATACAAGGATGTCTGCTGTTTTCATAATTACAAGTCCTTTATTATTGCCCTAAATAATCTGGATATTAAGGGAGAGGCCAATTGTGCATTGGAAATAACTTCCTCGATAGAGGTGGGTTTCATGCAGTCCGGCAGGTTCACGTTGGTGACGGCTGCAACCGCAAGCACCTTTAATCCTGAATGCACCGATGCTATTACCTTGTTTACAGTGGACATGCCGACTGCATCGCCGCCTATGAGCCTCAAAAATCTCGTCTCTGCAGGGGTTTCAAGGCTGGGCCCGGTAATGCCCACATAAATGCCCTGGTTCAATAATATTCCTTCCTGTACGGCCTTTTCCCTGGCCATATTAATAAGGAACTTATCGTAAGCTGCCGTCATGTCTATGAACCTGCTGCCGACTTCCTCCAAAGTATCGCCCATCAGTGGATTTTCACCCGTTAGATTAATGTGATCTTTTATAATCATCAGTTCACCCGGCCTGAAATCCGGATTCAAACCTCCTGCGGCACTTGCAATAAACAGATATTTTACACCTAACTTGGCCATTACCCTGGCGGGAAACACCACTTCCTGAACCGTGTATCCCTCATATAGATGAAACCTTCCCTGCATGGCAATCACAGGCCTGGACTCAACGGCTCCAAACAAAAGGTTTCCAGGGTGACCTGCTACGGTGGGCTCGGGAAAATGGGGAATCTCTTCATAGGATATATAATGATCTATTTCCATTATATCGGTGATACCAGAGAGACCCGTTCCGGTTATGATTCCGATTTCAGGCCTTTTGTCTATTATTTTTCCGATATAATCTGCTGCTTGTTTAATCTTCTCCATTATTCAGCATTTAGCCATAATGTCATTTTTAGAAAGCTCTATACTTCAAAGTATATTGTTCTGTAATTTTAAACCGCTTCCATCACAAGGACTATTGATTAGATTAGATTGCACTCAAAGTCAATACCATTTACACTCTTTGCCCTATCCCAAGACATGAAACAGGTTTTCCGGTGACTGAGAAAAACATACCCTTACCCTGCCAAAGCCCGATTTCGGTTCTTCTGCCGGGGAGTAAATTGTTTTATAATCATAAAATTGACATAAAATTTACCATTTAATATATTTTAATTATGCAAAACCCAAAGGATCCTGTTGATGCGATTTATTATTAAAAAGATATTTGATCTTAAAAAACCTATTTTAATTGCAGCTATCCTACTTATTTTACAGGCCACCCTAGCCTCCGGAAAAAACCTCCCTTTTGCCCCCGGTGAAAAGCTTACCTTTAGGATCAAATGGTGTTTTATTCCTGCGGGAGAGGCAGTACTTCAAATACTTCCCTTAGAGGAGCTGGAAGGGATAAAGGCATATCATTTTGTAATGACCGCCAAAACCTATCCCCTTGTTGATGTCTTTTACAAGGTGAGAGACAGGATTGATGCATTTACCGATACAGGCATGAACCATTCAATTTCGTACAAGAAAAGCAAAAGGGGCAAGCACAAAAAAGAGGTGGCGGTAAGTTTTGACTGGGAAAAATTGCTGGCTCAATACAATAATTTCAAGAAAAAAAAGGACCCTGTCTCTATTCTCCCGGGCTCTTTCGATCCCCTTACAGTGTTTTACGCATTCCGCGTACATCAGCTTAAACAAGGCAAGATTCTGGAAAAGCCTGTTACGGACGGAAAAAAATGCGTATTGGCAAAGGCAAAGGTGGTAAAAAGGGAGAACATAAAGGTATTAGGCAAAACCTATGATACCTATTTAGTAGAGCCGGAGCTTAAACATATAGGAGACGCATTCAAAAAGAGCAAGGACGCAAAGCTGCAAATCTGGGTAACCGCTGATGAAAGGAGAATCCCTGTCAGGCTTAAGAGCCGGGTAAAGGTGGGAAACTTTGTAGGAGAGCTGGTTTCTATGGAACCTGGCGATTCTAATAAGGCCGATATATATTGATTTGAGCAAAGTGATATTTCTTTCAAGGAGACTTTAAATATGGCTTCTTTTTCAATACCGGAAAAAATAGGAAAATATCAGGTTAAAAGCGAGTTGGGCAGGGGGACTATGGGGGTTGTTTATCTGGCCTGGGATCCCTTTATTGAAAGAATGGTGGCCATTAAAACAGCACTGATTCCCTCTTCGCAGGATTCCGAAAATCTTGCAAATTTTCGTAAGATATTCTTTAACGAGGCCCATGCGGCAGGAAGATTGATGCATAGGCACATAGTATCCCTGTATGATGCAACAGTGCAAAAGGATAAGTGCTACCTGGTTATGGAATATGTTGACGGGGTTAACCTGAAAAAACACTGCAGGAAAGATTCTCTTCTCCCCATGGAAAAGGTAATCAAGATTATCTTTCAGTGTTCCAAGGCCCTGGATTATGCACATCAAAACGAGGTAATACACAGGGACATAAAACCGGGAAATATCATGATCTCCAAAAGTGACCGAATAAAGATATCGGATTTCGGTATAGCGGTGGTGGGTGGCTCACAAGGCCTTTCCGGTAAGGGAAGCCTTGCGGGCTCTGCAAATTATTGCTCTCCGGAACAGCTTCGGGGCGAGGAGTTGACCCGTCAAACGGATATATTTTCCCTGGGCGTTGTGATGTATGAACTTCTTACCGGATTGAAACCTTTCCGGGCCGGGTCTTTCGAAGAAATATTTCACAAGATAACCCATGAGGAACCTGAGGCCTTTGAGGAAAACCTGGGCCATGTTCCGGAGTCACTCAGGCGTATAGTGCACCGGGCACTGGAGAAGGATACCAGAAAACGGTATAAGACCGGACTTCAATTGGCCTCGGAGCTAAAGGCCTCCTTCGACCATTTGAAATACGCGGATGAAGAGATTAATTTTCAGGAAAAGTTTGATGCCCTTAAGAAAATAGAATTCTTTAAGGATTTTTCCAACAGCGAATTGGCCGAGGTCTTGAGGGCCACCCATTGGGTAAGATATGAGCAGGGATCCACTATAATAGAAGAAGGGGAAATCGAGGACAGCTTTTATGTTATAGTGGTCGGACGGGTAAGGGTTAAAAAAAAGGGGTCTGTCCCTGGCGGAGTTAAACAAGGGGGACTGTTTCGGTGAAATGGCATACCTGGGAAGGACCAAAAGAACCGCGACTATTGAGGCCCTTGAGAACACAATACTGATGAAGGTGAACGCCTCGGTAATAGATCAGACTTCCTTGTCCACCCAGCTTCGATTCTATAAGGTATTTTCCACTACCTTGATCGGGCGGCTGATGCATACCAGTGAATTATTATCCAGGGAGGGCCGGACCGATTAACATTCTATTTCACTACCGGCGACGCTGTCTGATCAAACGGGTTTGTTCTCATCGCCAGGGAGAATAGATAGGGAAAGTTATCCTTCAGGTGTCTCATGTAATCAAACCACTGGTGTACAAGAATAACATACGATCTTTTTATGTCCTTGGAGAGATGCTCATAATCCGTATCCGGCAAGTTGCCCAGATCCTGCCTGGTTTCCAATTCCTCGCTCAGGTGAAACACGGAGCGAAGCAACTCTGAAAAGGATTCGTGCTCTAAAAGGTTAGGATTTTCCAGTAACCTCAGGAGAAAATCCCTTTTCTGCACCAGGAAATCGCGCAGACACACCAATTCACCCTTTTCGATCTTTATATCATATTTATAATTTTTAAGCCGCCTGGTCACCTCCATAAACTTCCTGTCGGTCCAGTCCGCTGCTATTAAGAGCTCTTTCCTTATGGTCTCAAGATTTGGATCAAGGTCTGAAAAATAGGTCAATAACTTTGTGCCAACCTCGCTGAAAAAGGCCCCTATTACCATGTTTAACTTTTCCATTCTGGAGCGCCTTTCCCTCTCGCTGAGCAGTCTATGTATTATAAGGGTAACCAGCAAAACCTCTATAAAAACAAAGGCGATATCTCCAACCATGTAGATGAATATATGATGGTAGTCTCTGAAAATGGCATAGTGCAGCAGGTAAAACCCGGCGGATAAAAGAACGAGTATCAAACCCAGGGTTATCTGCCAACCGTGACCTTTCATATAGCTGCTCCTTCTTTGTCTTTAATTATCTCAGTCTGCTACTTTTTTTACCGAGAAGGTCCTTAGCCGGTTAATAGCTGCAGAGAGCTCCAATCCCCTAAATTCTGCATGATCTCCTGCAGGTCTCCGGCTGAGTACATCCAGACCCCCGGACGCTATATCCTTTAAAACGGCATCCACTATTTCTCCCAGGGTTCTTTTTCCGTCCATGTATCTTGTAGAGTAATATATGGCATCTCCTATGGCCCTGGTTTGGCTTACGTCTATTATCTGCTCCACCGCGCCCAGGCCAATCGTATTGGTTCCAAAGGCTATGGATTGAAGGCCCTTTGAGGATATCTTTACCTCTCTCTTCCCCTTGCTTGGATCAAAGCTATTGGATAAAGGTATTCTCCGGGTAATACTCCCAAAATTTTCTCCCCCTTCGGCTTTTCGCTCCGCCTTGTATTTTTCAGTGATTGCTATTGCCTTGTCCGTCATGTCAAATGGTCTATATTCAACCATGCATATAACTTTATCCGCCACGTCAAAATATTCCCCGGACCCCCCTATGGCCAGTAATGTGGATACTCCGAGGTCCTTATAAAGCTGGCGGATCTTGTCTATAAAAGGGGTTATGGGCTCCTTTTCCTTTGACACCAATTCCTGCATCCTGTGGTCCCTTATCATAAAATTGGTTGCAGAGGTGTCTTCATCTATGAGCAGGGCCGTTGCACCCGATTCAAGGGACTCTATAATATTCGCCGCCTGAGAGGTGCTTCCACTGGCATCATCAGAAGTGAACCCCCTGGTCTTCTGGTTAAAGGGAAGATTGTTTATAAAAGGCGAAATATCTACCTTCTCAATACGACGGCCGTCCTCCGCTCGAATTTTTACTGAGCGAGGATCTGTAACGACAAATTCCCTTCCGTCCCCTGGAATGTGGTTATATATACCCAGTTCCAGGGCATTGAGCAGTGTGGATTTACCGTGGTAGCCTCCGCCGACAATAAGGGTTACTCCCTTGGGTATCCCCATTCCGGTAGTGGCTCCCCTGTTTGGAAGCTCCATTGTTACGGCAAGGGATTCGGGTGATGCAAAGAATATTGCCCTTTTTTTAGAGAGGGGTTTTGGGTCTATCCCACTCGCCCTCGGCAATATAGCACCATTGGCTACAAAGGCAACCAGGCCGAGATCATGAAGACGTTTTCTTATAAAATCAGCATCTTCCGAGGTCTCTATGTGTTCATATAAAGACCTTTCATTAATATTATTAAAGAAAAGGGAGTTTCGAACAATCCCGGGGAGCTCCTCGAAAAACATGGCCTCCGCATGTCTTCCGGCTATCCTTCTTCCAAAGGCAGGCAGACCCATGAAAAACCGGGCCTCTACATATTTTTCATTAACAAAGGCCGAGGTCCTTTCCAGGATCTCCTGCTTGGGCCTGTCTATTGATATCAATCCTCCCTTACCGGTGCCACGATTTCCCCTGCAAATCCCTGAACAGGCCAGTGAAAAACACCTGGTTAAAAAATCCCTCAAGGCTATCTCCCTGGTTTTGTTCTCATATGTAGAAATCGGGAATCGAGCCTTGTCCTGGGGGACCTTAACCCTTACCTTGCTGGGAGAGGCAAAGGGGTCGCCCTGTACATGGTCCACCAGGAGTATAAAACTGTTAAAATCATACTCCCCTTCAATGTCCTTATAGGCCTTGTATCCCTTTCCGTCTACCCTTTTAAGTATTCTTTTAAGGTCCTCTGCGTTGCGCATATCTGATTTAACCGAGAAAGAGCATCCTATTTAACCTTGGATACCAGCGCATTACCTGCGGTTATTGGTATATCAGCGTTAACAGGTATTTCCTCTCTGTTATTATTGGAATTCTCATTCAACAACCTCTTGGCCTTTTTAATTGTATTCTCCACCGTAAACCCGAACTTTTCAAAAAGCACATTCTGGGGAGCAGAGCGTCCAAAGAAATCTATGGATATTATTTCACCCTCGTTTCCGGCGAATTCCCTCCATCCCATGGAAGACCCGGCCTCTATAGCCAACCTTTTCTTTATTGCAGGCGGAAGGACATGATTCATATATTCCCTGCCCTGCATTTTAAAAATCTCCCAACTAGGTAAACTTACAATCCTGGATTTTATGCCCTCCTGGCTTAGCCTCTCATGTGCCTGGATTGCGAGATAAACCTCGGAGCCGGTTCCTATAAGGATTAACTCGGGACTCCCCTCTTCCGGATCCGCCAATATATAACCACCCTTTTCAGCCCCCTTTGCAGCAGCATATTTTATTCTGTCGATAACGGGCAGGTTTTGCCTGGTCAAAATAAGGGCCGTTGGCCCGGTATGATTCTTCAGGGCCATTTTCCATGCATATACTGTTTCATTTGCATCAGCGGGCCTTATGACCGTTAAATTGGGAATAGACCTTAATGCTGCGAGGTGTTCAATCGGCTGATGTGTGGGACCGTCCTCTCCCACCCCTATGGAATCATGGCTGAACAAGTATATCACCCGAATACCCATCAAAGCCGCCATGCGTATGGCGGGGCGCATATAATCGGAAAAGACGAAGAATGTACCTCCGTATGGAATCAATTTTTCCAGGGCAAGACCGTTTGATATTGCGCCCATGACGTGTTCCCTGATACCGAAGTGTAGATTTTTGGCCTTCCTGTCTGAAACAAAATCCCCCATGGAGGCAATATATGTCTTTATGGACGTTCCCAGATCCGCAGAGCCGCCTATCATTGGAAAAATCTTGGGAACAACGTAAGAAACAACCTTTCCGGATGCATTGCGTGTAGGCATCGGGCCATCTTCAGGCGAAAAAACGGGAAGGTCTTTCTCCCAATTGGACGGAAGGATTCCCTTCTGGGTACGGGTCCACAATTCGGCCATCTTCGGGTATTTCCCGGAATATACCTTAAAAAGGGAATTCCACTCTGACTCCAGCTCCTCTCCCTTTTTCACCGCCTTGCGGTATTCCCTTAATGCCTCCTCAGGGATATGGAAATAACTGTCTTCCGGCCAGCCGAATTTTACTTTAATAAGCTTCACCTCTTCTTCTCCCAGAGGAGATCCATGTGCCTTGGGGCTGCCCTGTTTACCGGGAGATCCGTATCCGATATGTGTACTTGCCATAATCAAAGAGGGTCTTTCTTTTTCCTCTTTTGCATCTTTTATAACCTCAGTTATATCCTCGAGGTTATACCCGTCTACCCTTTGAACATGCCAGTTTTGGGCCTCGAACCTTGCCTTGACGTCTTCTGAAAAGGTTAGTTTTGTGCCGCCGTCTATGGTAATCTTGTTGTCAAGGTAGATATATACGATATTTCCCAGTTTCAGATGTCCTGCCATGGATGAGGCCTCGTAGGAAATGCCTTCCATGAGGTCCCCGTCGCTAACCATGCCGTATATGTTGTAGTCAACCAGGTTTATGTCCGGCCTGTTAAAATGATGGGCAAGATATTGAGATGCAATCGCCATTCCCACACCGGTGGCGAATCCCTGCCCCAGCAAGCCGGTGGTTATCTCAACGCCGGGGGTTATTCCATGTTCCGGATGTCCGGGGGTCAAGCTCCCCCACCTTCTAAACCTTTTTATTTCTTCCAATGAAAGATTATAGCCTGTTAGATGCAGAAGTGCGTAAAGGAGCATGGAACCGTGACCGGCAGATAATATAAACCTGTCCCTGCCGGGCCAACAGGGATTGGAGGGGTTGTGCCTCAAAAATCTTGTCCACAGAATGTGTGCCAGGGCAGCAGCCCCCATGGGCATGCCGGGATGCCCGGATTTTGCGTTTTCTATGGCATCTATTGAAAGCATTCTTATTGTATTTATACATAATTCATCAATTTCTGGACTCCGTTTATCAACCATTTCTGTCACCTTTTTCTTTAGACAATTTTTTTTAACTCTCCTAACATTTTGGCAGGATATTTTCAAACTATTATAAATTAGATTTAATTTTTAATCCCCTCTCCTTTTCATATCTTCTATTGCCTGTAAGGCAATATTATTATATGTTCACCTTAAAAAAACGGAGGTACATATGGATACAGCGGCTGATCAAATTATAAAGGAACATATCGCCGAGGGGAAGGGGGAACGCGGTGAAGATATCTCCTTAATCATTGATCAAACCCTGACACAGGATGCAACAGGTACACTGGCCTATCTGGAGCTTATGGCCCTCGGCGTTGACAGGGTAAAAACAGAGCTTTCTGTAAGCTATGTTGACCACAATTTGCTCCAGGGAGATCATAAAAATGCAGACGACCACCTTTTTCTTCAGAGTGTGGCAGGCAAGTATGGGATATATTTCTCCAAACCCGGTAATGGAATATGCCACATCGTTCATCTGGAGCGTTTCAGTATGCCGGATAAAACCTTACTGGGCTCAGACAGCCATACACCTACGGGTGGGGCCGGCGGGATGCTGGCAATAGGAGCGGGTGGACTTGACGTGGCTGTTGCCATGGCCGGGCATCCATTTCATTTGAAATACCCATGGGTAATGGGCATCAGATTGGAAGGAAAACTTTCTCCCTGGGTATCTGCGAAGGATATTGTTTTGGAGCTATTAAGAAGACTCACTGTAAAGGGGGCCTTGGGTTATGTCATAGAATATTTCGGGGAAGGGCTCGAGGAACTCACAGTTTCCCAGAGGGCTTCAATGGCGAATATGGGATCTGAGCTTGGAGCCACAACAACGGTTTTTCCCTCCGATAACCAGACAAAGGCCTTTCTCGAGGGCCAGGGCAGAGGGAAGCACTGGAAAGAAATATATGCTGAAAAGGGATGCAAATACGATCACATTGAGGTAATAGATCTTTCCATATTAGAGCCGATGGCTGCTATGCCCTCTTCGCCGGATAAGGTATGCCCGGTAAAAAAAATCGAAGGGAAACCTATTTCTCAGGTTTTGATCGGTTCCTGTTCAAACGCATATCTGAGAGATTTGATAATACTCTCTGAGGTGTTCAAAAAACATAATATCCACAGGAATGTAAGCCTGGAAGTCAACCCGGGAAGCATTCAAATACTTGAAAACCTGGCCCTGAGGGGAAACCTGGTTAATCTGCTGAAAAAAGGTGTGAGAATACATCAATCCGGCTGTTTAGGCTGTATAGGCATGGGTCAGGCCCCTGGAACGGACCAGGTTTCTCTTAGAACCTTTCCCAGAAATTTTCCTGGCAGAAGTGGTACAAAGGAGGATCAGGTTTTTTTGGTCAGCCCGGAGACCGCCATCGCTTCTGCAATAAAGGGGCATATTGCAGATCCAAGAAGTCTGGGACAATATCCAGATTTGAATAATGAATACGATATTTCAGTAAATGACAGCCTTATAATTCCCCCTGTTTCAGGAAAATCCGATCAGCAGGTTATTATGGGGCCGAATATCAAACCGTTGCCGGAATTCGCACCACTCCCCAAAGATATTAATGCAAAGGTAATAATAAGCCTGGGGGATAATATAACCACCGATCATATCATGCCGGCAGGAAGCGAAATATTGCCTTTAAGAAGCAATATCCAGGCTATCAGCAATCACGTATTTGAAAAAATTGATCCTCAGTTTATTACCAGATGCTCCGGAGAAGCGGAAGTAGCGGTAGTTGCCGGGATAAATTACGGCCAGGGGTCTTCCAGGGAGCATGCAGCCCTTGCGCCCAGATACCTTGGGGTAAGGGTTAAGCTGGTAAAGGGGTTTTCCAGAATACACAAGGCAAATTTGATTAATTTCGGTATAATTCCCCTGACCTTTGAAAGGGAGGAGGATTTCAATCTAATAAAGGTCGGGGATTACCTGAAAATAGAAAATATACGGGATGCCATACTTTCTGGCCGGGAGAGGATAGAGATAGCGGTAAACGGCAGAAAAATTTATTCTAAACTGGACATCTTTTCAAGGGAGCGCCAAATTCTCACTGCAGGTGGATTAATAAACTACCTGAAGCAGTGAAAAGGTCCTTCTCCGCCATATTAAATCAGTTGTAACCAAAACCAAACCCCGCAAAACCGGGCAAAGACCTGCCTGTTTCCGAAAGGCAATATCTGAAAAAGAAGTACCACAGGACTGGGCAGTACCCGGAATATTCGGGGTTTACTCCAGGGATTCTTTAGTTTTTAAAGAGGTTTCTTAAAGCCCGAATATAAGGGAACATGCAACCAAACCTGTAGCTATTGCCTTGAGGAAATGGGCAGGACTTTGGGAGGCCGGATAACTATTATCAATTAGGATTCAAAATAATAAACCGGAAAACAGGAAGAAAGGACAATACTTACACTTCTTACCAACCCTTCCCCGGCTTCCAAGAGGGGAGATCACGGAAAAGTTTTTTAAGTCAGATTCTTCAATCCGCACGTTTTCCGTGATGGGTGGTCAACACATAACGGAACCGCTTTGTCTCATGCCCGTGAAGCATGAGGGTGAATTTTACCGTGTCCAGGTCCACCTTCTCAAACTTGCCGAATGCCCCGGACTTGGTGAGGTCCCAGCACTGGGCATTAAAATTCCGGGTAACCTCTGCCTTTATAGGGATTTCCCGGGTATTCTTGACTTCCACCTCAAAGGTCCGGGTCTCGTCCCAGCCGCTGATATTGCCTTTATGGTCAAATAGATATCTATCCGTCTTGAAATCCATCAGGGTGGGCTTTACCATCACGTTGGCCACCGTACCCAGGCTTAGTTCGATGTCTTCATCCACAGGGATGTACTTAAATTGGGACTGAGCTTCGTAGGAGAGGTGATCCGATTCATCAAGGTTCCGGTAAACCTTCAACGTGCCGCCCGGGATCGGGGTGTCCCCTAAATTATGTTCTTCATCATTCTTGAAGCTCAGAAAACGCATCACCTGGGTGCCGTACCGCTCAGCTTCGTATTTGTAAAGGTTTACAACAGGGACCCCGTCAGAGGAAAAGCTGGGCATCCGCTTGGACCACCGGTTGGGAATATTTTCGGTTCCCTCTATGGTATAAAGAAAGTATTCGCTCAGCCCCTCCTTTTTTATATCCTTGGGCCTTGCCAGTGCCTTTTCTTCAACCCGCATGTAGGCACGCTTCAGCTTTGCCACTTCTTCTCTGGCAGGGGCCTTTGCCATTGGCGCCTTGGGTACAAGGCCGGGCCGGCCGTACGGATATTTTCTGCGGGCCAGATCTGCAATGCTATCAATGAGATGAATCTTGCCCACGATCATACGAACCCGGGCGTTTTCATAACCCTCGCCACTGCTATTGGTAACCCGAACATAGCCCTGGAGGCGCATGGACTTTTCATCAGTGCTCAAAGTTCCCATGTAAAAGGCCCGCCAGGAGAGACCGCTGGTCAAGTAGTTAATTTCCACGGGCACCTCGCCGCTCGTCCGGCTCTGAACATGCCATAGACCCAGGTTGCTCACCCGGGGAGGAAAGGTAAGATCAAGGATATCAATTTTATCAGCGTTCCCTGCCGGAAGCATATCCAGGCTGGTAGGGTCTATAAGTGTGTTCGCCCATGAGAACTGCAGGCGGTTAAGCCCGGTTTTCAGCGTAAGGGCGCGTTTTTCCCTCACCAGGGTAAGGTCTGCTGAATTATATATAGTAAGCTGCACGGTGTCGCGTTTCGGCAGAACAACCAGGTCCACCTTGGCCGGGGCAAGATCATATCCTAAAAGTAACCCAATGGCTGCAAACAGTATAATATTCTTTTTCATATTTTATCCTCCTGCGGACGGACATTTCGTCGGTGAAAATGCATGGAGAGTACAATCTTACCGTGACCGGGCAAGGTGATCTTGAATTCCAGGTCAGAGGCGTTCATGCGCTCGTACGGAAGGGTGTTGTTTTCCATGTCCCATTGCCCGGGGATATGCTGAATCATTGTAAGGCAGGCCGGACTGTCCTTGAAATTCTCTATGGTCGCCTTTATCACCTCATCGGTGTCAAAGAGCACAACCTGGTTCTTTTTATTTTTTCGGATATTAATCCTCCGGTCCAGCATCTTGCGCTGGGTTACAACAATGTCGCGGCTGTTGCCTATATATATCTCCATGCCTTCTCCAACCGGCACCAGGGGGGTGGTATCTTCTCCCAGGAATATAGTGCTTCCGTGTCCGTCTTCCTGAAAGACCCGCACCTTTCCTCTGGAAAGTGCAAACCGGCCAAGGCCTGTTTTTTTGGTATTCTTCATTCGGTATGTCACAGGAATGCCAACGTTGGTATCAATCTTTTCCGGGTCCCACGGGAGCTTTGCCGCATCAAAGGTCCAGATCTTTTCTATGGGAACGCCGTGCCTGTCCAGGAAAAGCAATTGCTTGGTCTCTTCATGTTCAATGCCCTGCTCGGAGGTCTGCCCGCTTCCCATAAGCACCGAGGCATTATCGAAATCCTCGCCGGAAAAATTCCGCAGCACCAGGAAGCTCTTCAGATCCACCTTTGTTTCGCCCTTATCCGCCACCGCCTTATAGGTGTTGAGTCTGTCGATATTGGAAAGCAGATAGCTGATGCGCACCTTAACCTCGCAGGCCTGTGCACTGGCAATCTCCCACACCAGTGCGGCCTCGTTCGGGGGATAGCTTACACTGATCAGACTTACTTTATCGGTATCGGAAAGCACTGTGAGCCTGATCGAGTCGGAATCGACACTTACCCCTTTCCAGGAAAAGTCCACCTGGTTACAACTCTTCTGAAGAGTAACCACCCTTTCCTCCTCTATCAGGGTCGCCCTGGGATTATCGAGGCGGATGATGGTTTTTCCCCTTTCCGGGAGGGCAACCATCTTTATTCGGGCGCCTACAGGCGCGACAAAAACGGAAAAGGCCATGCCCACGGTAAAGGCAATGCTTAAAATGGTTTTCTTTCTCATGTTTTTTCTCCGTTTTACGGTTTTTTGCCTGTAAATCAAAAGATGTTTCAGGAGCCCGGGTCTTTTATGGGGGCTCTCCTTATAATACGAAAGCCTAGGTAATTACCCTTCCTGTCAGGGTTATATACCAGACGATAGGCTGAACGGCAGACCCCGGCACTGCTGTACCAGCTGCCTCCGCGAAACACCCGGTCAGCGCCTTTCATGCAAACCGGATCTACAATACCGTCCCTGTATGTATCCGTGACAACCCCGGCTCCGGCTTTGTAGCAACAGCAATCTGCGCACCACTCCCAAACATTTCCAATCATATCATAGAGCCCCCAGGCATTGGGCTGCTTTAATCCCACCGGTTGGATTCCGCACCAGGCACAAGGTTCCTGCTTGCCGCTCCACCTGGAGCAGTCAAAACCTCCCTCGTAATCCGCACAGCTATTGCCCCCGTACCAGGCAATAGGGTCCAGAGAAGGTGAATTGTTTCCATCGAAAATAAGAAGAGGTCCGGTATAAAGTGCGGTTTCCGCACCCGCGCGACAGGCATACTCCCACTGGGCCTCGGAAGGGAGCACGTATTTATCAGTGTCCTCTTTCTTGTTCAGCCTCTCTATGAAACCCTGTACCTCGTGCCATGATACCTGCTCCACCGGACAATCATTTCCGCAATTCTTGAAGTATGAAGGGTTGTTTCCCATAATAGTGCGCCATTGGCCCTGGGTGACCTCCGTGGTCTGCATATAAAAGGGCTTGGAGATCTTCACGCGGTGCCGGTTTTCATCCCTGTTGTGCCCGGGCTCCTCTTCAGGGCTTCCCATAATAAAACTACCTGCCGGAATCAACACAAAGGTCTGGCCTATGGAGTTGGTGAAAGTCCTCCCCGCATCCTCGGCACCACAGCAGTATGCGGCAAAAGTAAAGGCATAAAATATAAAAAGTACAATTTCCGTTTTCAGTAGTTTTTTCATTGAATATAATCATCGTTGTTAACCATTCAAAGCTTCCGAAAGGCAATTCACTTATATTGTTTTATAAACCTTTTTTTCCTAAAAAACACCCCCAGCCCCAAAGGTAATCCGGTGGGAATGGAAATCATCCCCCATCTCCCCGTCATAGCGGAGGTAAAAGAGCCCATCTTCATTAAACACCATATTAAGCCCGGCCCCGAGGAGTGCACTGTCTTCTTCTGGCTCCGCCCCTTTAACCGTAAAGTTCCCCGCATTGCCACCTGCAAACCTGGCCCTTATCTCACGGTCTGTGTTCCCGAATTCATGGGCCCAAAAGAGGCTCATTTCAGGTATAAGAGTGGTGTCTTTGAAGGTAAAGGACTTTGATGCAGTGAGACCTGCCCTGGTCAGTATAGAATCGGATTCAAAGGAGGAGACATCAAGGCTCAGGGCACCTGCACCCTGTTCTGTAAAGGGATCCGCATCGTAGTGGGAACACTGGAGGGAAAGCCCGGGTACAAGATCAAGGCCTGAGAGTGTGGTGTGGTATTTAACCCCTGCACAGGCGGTGTAGTCCTGTGCACGGTGCTGGCTTGTTGCGGTCCGGTTGAGCCCGCCGAAGGTTATTCTCCTGTATGTGTCGTAGTTGTTTCTGCCCCATGAAAAAAGGGCATCAAGGGAAAAGGGATAAAGGTCGTATGATCCGTAGACACCCAAGAGAAGGGTTTCTATATCGGTCTCGGTTACAGAAGGGTTGTATTCCACCTCGGTTTTTAAAAGGGCCAGGTTAACTCCTATTACCAGGTCTTCTCCGGGACTGAAATCCCCGCCCAGGGCCATGCCATTTCCACTGTAGTCAAGCCCGAAAGTCTCTTTTCCCCTGTCCAGGTCTCCTGAAAGGTCCAGGAACCTGGCCCAGAGCCCGTATGCAGAAGGACTTGATGTGGAGGCATCGGTTGCTATTCGGCCCGAGCTTGCATAGAGGAGCTTAGAGTGTGTTTGTGCAAGGAACTTCTTGGAGCGGAGAAAATTTAGCCTGTTTTCAACTGTATGAACCAGACCGTTTACAAGGCTCAGGCTTATATCACCCAATCCAGCATAGGGCTCGGGGGACATCCGGTCCATTGCGCCTTGAAGTTTTCCCTCACCTGATAGACTGTCAAGCTCAAGGAGCACATCCGCCATGTCTCCTGTTGCGCTTCCTGACATCTTCTGAAGGTTTCGGGCTATCCTTTTCTGGTTTGGGGTGCCTCCCTGGAGTGCATCCTGGTAGGTAAGCCTGTTTACCGTTACACGGGCTGTGTCGTTGTTGGGATAGGTGAGGTCGAAATCCAGAACCGGTGTGTCAGATATATCTTTAAACCGCTCGGTGCCGAATCCTGCGGCAGAGGTCATTACATCGTACTGGGCGCCGTCAGGGACGTGGCCCGTGGGGATGATGCTCAGGCCGCCATTATTTAGAGACGGGGTGTTGTCCACCTGGATGGTTCCGCAATTATTTTTACCCTTGACCCCGGTTTGCAGGGTAGCATCTTCCTGCTGGGTGTAGTCGGTGGTCTTTAAAGAGCCGTCCACCCTGAGGGTGCCTCCCTTAATCTCCAGGGATTTGAGGGGATTTACAGGGGTTATATCAGTATTGGTCAAAGACCAGGTGCCGGTACTCTTTTTATTTACAACCATATTAGCCCCTGCGTTGTCCCTGAACTGGTATACATAGATTCCTGCTCCTTTAAGCTTCACCTTGTTTTCGCCTCCGTCCTCGCCAACCTCTATGTCTCCCGTGGTGGTGGAGCCGGGGTTCAGGATGAGGGTGTTTTTTTCCCCTGAGAAATAAACAGCTGTTTCATTCCCTGTGATGGTGCCGTTGTTGGTGATGGTGTTTTCGCTATAGGCAAAAACTCCGATATCTCGGCCTTTGATAGTACCATTGTTGGTGATGGTGTTAAGACCCCAGGCCGAGAAGCCTCTGTCGCCTTCCACAGTACCATTGTTGGTGATGGTGTTGTAGATATAGGGCGCCATTCCATCATCGTCGCCTATGATGGTGCCGTTGTTGACCACGGTGTTGCTGTTCCAGGGCAGGATTCCACCGCCGTAGCCCAAGCCGCCAATAAAAACCATGATGGTGCCATTGTTGGTGATGGTGTTTCCGTTCAAGGCCTGTATTCCCTGCATATATACATCTATCAGGCCGTTATTGGTGATGGTGTTGTCATCAATGGAGTTGATTCCCCGGTAGCTGTTTATAGTGCCGTAATTGGTGATTGTGTTGCCGTTTAAAGTGTCCACACCATACTCGGATACATCGATCAGGCCGTTGTTGGTGATTACGTGATTATCGGTATCCGCGTCGCAGGCACCAACACCGTTCACGGCATTATTTATAGTGCCGTTGCTGGTGATGGTGTAGCCGTCGGAATTGGGGCTGATCGCGTTGTCCTTCGCACCGCTATTCAGGGTGGCCCCTTCGTTCACCGCGATCGAATCACCGCCTGCGGCCTCTACAGGTCCGTCCGGGTCCGGCGGATCGGTGGTTACGGTATAATTGCCGGAGCCCGGCGGATCTTCCACCACCGCCGCATAAATTGTTCCACACACGCCAATTGCAAAAAGAAAAATCACCACACATACAGCCCGAAAAAATATCGGTCTTTGCATTTTATGCCTCCCCCTAACTACTTACTAACCCGACCAAATCATAATGATATGTGGATGTCGAGAGATTTTTGAACTTATTAGTAAATCCCATCCTGCCCCTTGCTTTGAACAGTAACCCCGGGGATCGGTTGACGGGATTGCTCTTAAAACCAGGCTACCAGGCACCACGAAAACCCTTAAAAGCTTCTTTAACCCAGATTGTGCAGTAGCCAACTGCTGCGGCCTGAAAAACCTTGCTACGATGTCTGCCGCACAATCTGGGTTTAGAGTGACAGGCAGGCATTTTTTTGTCAAGAAATTTGGGTAGTTCCCAAATTCATCATATCTTCTTTTCATCGGTTCTTTCTATAATCATTGTCTTTATTATTTAAAAATTTAATTTGACTAATTAAAATATTTGATATTATCCTCTTGCTAAGAATTGCAGCATATAAATCGATATTTTGGTGAATGCAGGCGAGGAGGTTATGGCTGAAGGAAGGCTTCAATTCGGTCCGGAATTCATGGGGGGCGGCTGAGGCACGAAGCTGGGTCCGGGCGACCTAAAGGAAGCACTCAGGACAGTAAGCATTCTGCCTGATCCGAATGTGCTTACAGGCATTGAGGACGACGCGGCTGTTTACATGCTGAGTGAGGATCTTGCGGTTATTTCAACGATTGATTACTTTACCCCAATAGTTAAAGAGCCTTACACATATGGACAGATTGCGGCAGCCAACGCCTTGAGCGACGTCTATGCCATGGGAGGAAGGCCTATCACCGCCATGAATATCGTCTGCTTTCCCGCTGAATCCATGGACTTGTCCATGCTTGGGGAAGTCTTGAGGGGTGGGGCGGATAAGTTGAAAGAGGCTGGCGTAGCGCTCGTAGGGGGGCATTCCGTTATAGACCCCAAGGAGATTAAGTATGGGCTCTCGGTTATCGGCCTGATCAACCCCGAAAGAATCTTAACCAAGGGCCATCTTAAATTAGGAGATGAACTTATACTTACCAAGGCCCTGGGCTGCGGTATAATCAACAATGCATTGAAAAAAGGAATACTGGACGAGGATACTCAGTCCGAGGTTGCCCAAAGCATGGCCGCCCTGAACAAAAAGGCATCGGAAATCGCTATTCAAGCGGGAGTTAATGTGTGCACGGATATAACCGGTTTTGGAATTGCAGGCCATATCCTGGAGATGATCGAACAGACCGAGGAAGATGTGGGCGTAGCAATTGATTTCTCCTCACTTCCCCTTTTTTCCAGGGTGAATGAATTTGCCGAAATGGGCCTTATCCCCCCAGGGGACAAGCGGAACCGGAAATACGGGGAGCCGAAAGTTGAGTTCTCCGGCAATTTACCTTACTGGAAGCAATGGATCCTTTTTGATGCCCAGACTTCCGGTGGGTTGGTTATGGCCCTGCCCTCCCGGAAAAAAGAAGAAATTCTGCAAAAATTGCATGATCAGGGAATGGATAAGGCAACTGTTATCGGAAGGGTGACTAAAGAGTCTAAGGGGAAAATAGCGGTTTTATAGCCGGTGGTTAATTCTTTATACATGCGCCCTTTCTTTTTAGCAAAGTTTCAACGGTACTGTTTTAATTCCCAGGCAACACCCTGTAATGCCTTCCTTATATTTCCTTCACTCATTCAAATGTAATTCCTCGACCAATCGTTTCATTGCCTCAGTAGCCCTATCCCTAATAAACCCAGATTGTGCAGCAGCCAACTACTGCACAATCTGGGATAAAAATATCGGTTATGCTGTATGAAGTGTCCTCGCTGCGGCAGTGAAAAATTTTGGCTCCTAT
>CAZZPR010000018.1:0-40950 GCA_964655655.1 uncultured Desulfobacteraceae bacterium
ATTGCGAAAAGAGCGTTGCAGCAAGGTTTTTCAGGCCGCAGTAGTTGGCTGTTGCACAATCTGGGTTAAACAAGGCGAATATTAGTCTAAGTAGTATACGCGGAGGTGGTTATGGCGGATATAATTATAGGCATTGATACGGGTGGAACTTTTACTGACGGTTTTTTTACCGATGGCGCTCGAGTTGAGAAAATAAAGGTTGACACCACTCCCCATGATTTGAGTGTATGTTTTTTGAATTGTCTTGAAGAGGGTGCAAAAGTCTTAGGTTTCGATAGCCTCAGAAATTTTTTAAAAGAGGTTCGAGTACTTAGGTTCTCCTCGACCACAAGCACCAATGTTTTTGTACAAAAAACCGGTGCAAAAACCGGTCTGATTGTAACCCAGGGATTTAAGGGCAATTTATATGAGCAAAAGGGTAAAACCGAGATCCCGGAACATGTTTTATATAGCAGTTTGGTTGAAGAGATCAAAGAGGAGGTTGACTCCGAGGGTAAGGTTGTTGAAAGCCCCGTCGAGATTCAATTATTAGATAAATTGAAAAATCTTCTGGAAAGAGGCATCAGGATAGTAGTGGTGTCCTTTCATAATGCCCACATAAATTTTCAAAATGAACGCAAGGTCAGGGAAATCATAGATAAATATTATCCCAGACATTATTTAGGTTCCTTGCCTGTTATACCGGCTGGTCAGTTTTGCAACCATCCGGATGAAGCAGGCAGGACCAATTTGGCAGTTATCAATGCATATGTACATCCAAAAGTTGTGGGATCCCTTTATCATACCGAAGATAGATTGCGAGATATTGGTTATTCCAAGCCTCTCCTGATGGTCGATAGTAGCGGAGGGTGCTCGCGGGTAGCAAAGACCAAGGCAGTTGAGCTTATGGGATCAAGTCCTGTGGCCGGCTATAAGGGTGCCATGTACTGGGCCAGGAAATATGGGATACCTAATGTAATAACGATTGATATAGGAGGAACCAGTTTTGACATTGGGATGATCGTGGACGGAGAGGTATTTTACCAGGAAGAGAGACAACATTTCGGAATTCATGTCGCTACACCCGTTTTTGAAGTGTCCTCCATCGGCCTCGGTGGAGGCTCCATCGCTAAACCTGACCTAGAAAAAAGGAAAATAGAAGTAGGACCCGAGAGTGCAGGAGCCCTGCCTGGTCCGGCTTGTTATGATTTAGGAGGCGAGCATGCTACAGTCACGGATGCTAATTTAGTGCTAAACCGGCTTAACCCGGATTATTTTCTCGGTGGGACACGGATATTGAATAAGGAAAGCGCTTATGATGTTATTCGAAGCAAAGTTGCTGAGCCCCTTGATATGAGCGTTGAAGAAGCTGCCTATCAAATAGTTGAAAGGGCGGCTGAATTGGGAGCTGAGAGCACCAGGCAAATGATAGGCAGATTGGGTAAATCCCCTGCCGATTTCATTATGTTTGCCTACGGGGGCGCCGGAGGGGCCCATTGTTGCGAGATTGCGGAAAGACTCGGTATTTCCAAGATATACTCCTTCCCTTTTTCATCCACATTTGGGGCCTTTGGGACATCAATGATGGACCTGACGCATATATATATGCGTCATATGAATATTCCTTTAGTAGAAAAGGGCAAGACGGCTTTGAATATAGATGCCTTCAACAGTGTGATAAAAGAGGAACAGGAAAAGGCATACAGGGATATGATAGGCGAGGGCTTTAAAAGGGAAGACGTAAGCTGGGAGCTTGATTTGGAAATTGGCGAAGGAGAAGATGGGCAACGTATATTGGTGCATTCACCGGGGATTTTGGCGGATAGCGAGAGTGACGCAGAGGCTATTTTGCGAAGTTACGAGGCCGAGAAAACAAGACGGGGCGGAGCTGGTCGAGCGGGGAAAAACGCTCAAATAGAGGTCTTTTATTTAAAGGCCTGCTGCCCGCTTTTCAAATACGAGTTTCCAAGATACCCTGTCGGCTCCACTGAACCTGTTGAGGCATTAAAGTATGAAAAGGCGGTTTACGGCAAAGGTTGGTCGACTACTACAAAAGTCTACACCAGCGAACTTCTTGGATGTGGAAATATAGTCCCCGGCCCTGCTATCTTAGAGAGCAAAGATACAACCTTTGCGGTTCCTGAGGGCTGGCGGTTTAGGATGGACGAGTATCTTAATGGGTTAATAGAAAAGGAGAAATAATCTATTTCAAGGAATAATATTTGGAGGCCGATCATGGGAACTAAGGTCCGGATCACTGAGTATCTAAACATCGATATAGATGAGGAGATGTGGTGCTGCAACAAATGTTCTCGCGCTATTATCTCCGCCAGGGAAAATTATAAGAAGGGTTGTTTAATCCGGGACAGGGATCCTCGGGAAATCTGGACACCTGTCAGCGGAGAGGAATTGGACTACTGTCCTGATCCTCAATGGTGCAGTATAGTGGAGTATTATTGCCCGGGTTGCGGGACAATGGTGGAGGTTGATGTGCTTCCACCCGGTCATCCTATAGTTCACGATATAGCACCCGATATTGACAGGTTAAGGGAAAAATACACCAAGATTAAACAGCAGTAAGGAGATCATAAAATGGCTAATACCATAGGGGTGGATATCGGAGGGACATTCACGGATTGTTATGTGAATTATGATGGAAAATTTGGTGGCACAAAATCGCCTACTACAAAATATGATTTATCCCTATCCTTCGTTCAGGCTATCAGAGATGCGGCTGGGAGTCTCGGTGTTACCTTCGAGGAGCTCGTAAGGGACACAGACTTTATCTTTTATTCCACAACTGTAGCTATGAACACCCTGATACAGCGAAAGGGTCCCAGGCTTTGTCACATTACTACCAAGGGGTTTGAAGATACAATTTTGAGGGGTAGAGGTACCCAGTGGCAAGACGGATTAACAATGAAGGAGAAGAAAACTATCCCCTTGATGAAAAAGCCGGAACCTTTAATCCACAGGGACCTGATAATAGGTGCAAGGGAAAGAGTTGATCAATTGGGAGATGTGCTCTGGTCCCTGGATGAAGAACATTTTCGGGAAGAACTGCGGCGTATGGTTGATCAAGGAGTAAGAGGTTTTGCGGTTTGTCTGCTCTTTGCCCATTTGAATCCTGTGCATGAAAAACGGATAAAAGAAATAATCGAGGAAGAATACCCGGATTACTGTCTTGGCGGTATGCCCGTGGTTCTCTCTTCCGAGGTGCTTCCCAAAGGAGGGGAATACGGCCGGGCTATGGCTACCATACTCAATGGATACCTACATCAGGCCATGTCAGAGGAGTTATCGCAAATCACCGACCAGCTCAGGGAAAAAGGCTACAAAAAGTCCATAAAGATGATCCACAACACAGGAGGCATGGCGGAGCTTTTTAGTACCATGGCCATTCAAACCTACAATGGGGGACCTGTAGCAGGACTTATTGGAGGGTCCTACCTCTCGAAGAGTATTTTTGGCGCAAAACATACATTGATCACCGACATGGGAGGGACCAGTTTTGACATGGGCGTGCTTGTAGAGGGTGATCCCCGCTTTTATACTTTTTGGCCTGTACTGGACAAATGGTTAACCGGAATTACTACCCTGGAGTCCAGGTCTATAGGCGCTGGAGGCGGCTCTGTTGCCTGGGCCAATGAGACCTTAAATATGCTGGAAGTCGGACCACAGAGCGCCGGGTCAATGCCGGGGCCGGCTTGCTACGATCAGGGCGGTGAGGAGCCTACAGTCACGGATGCAGATGTGGTTTTGGGCTATATAAATCCTGATTTTTTTCACGCCGGTAAATTGAGGCTCAATCCAAAAAAGGCCCATCGATCCATGAGAAGGCTGGCAAAATTTTTCCAAATGGATGTGGAAGAGGTAGCCCTTACCATAAAAAAAATCGTGGATGCAAACATGGGAAACAACCTTTATAAGGAAACTGTACTCAGAGGATTTGACCCCCAAGAGTTTTTACTTTTTGCTATTGGTGGGGCGGGACCAACACACTGTTGCGGCTATAACGAGGCCATTGGCGCTGAGAAAATTATAGTTTTTCCATCTTCGCCGGTTTTTTGTGCTTTGGGATCAACGCTTATGGACATGAAGCGCACCTATGAGCAGTCGAAATATATGGTGCTTACAAAACCTGTTTCCATGGAGTTTGAAATCGATAGGGAGGAATTTAACTATGTAGTTAAGGGGCTCCAGGAAAAGGCTTTTAAGGACCTGCTAGCAGACGGGGTTGCCCCTGAAAAAGCCTTATATTCCCTGGAGCTGGATATGAAATTCGGTGGGCATATCCATACATTAAGATGTCATTCCCCAAGAATATTCCTCAAAGACGAGCAAGACGTAAAGACTCTTTACGAGGCCTTCCTGGAGGAATACGAAGAGATTTTCAGCCGTATGTCTCTGCTTCCCAGGGCTGGCGTGGTGATTATGAACTTCGCGCTCCATACGACAGTTCTCCAGAATAAGCAGAAGTTTCCTAAATTCAGGCCGGGAAAATCAGATCCGAGCAGGGCGATTAAGAGGGAAAGACCCGTTTTCTGGGAGGAGGCAGGCACATTTAAGGATACTACTACTTATGACATGAATCTTTTGGAATGTGGCAATATAATCGAAGGTCCGGCAATAATTGAGGCAGTTGCCACATCGGTAGTTTTACCTGAAGGTTTTCGGTATATTATAGATGAATTTTTAAGCGGGGTTATTGAGAAGATCTAAAATCCAAGGAGGTAAAAATGCAATTCGGATGGGGATTTGTGGACGAGATTCCAGGAATACTAAAGCCCGATCCGCCCAGCGATAGAGAAGTTGCTGCTGAGGCAAAAATAACCGAGGCTGACTATACCATTTATACGGAGAAATTTGGTTTGATCTGTGAGGAAGCAAAGGAGGTTTTTATCCGCTCAGGACGGGCGGGAATGCTTTTGGCAGGTGATCTGATACTCGGAATATACAATGCCAGGGGTGACTTGGTTACCGGCATGGCGGGTGCCTATATACACGCGGTAACAGCTACCCCGGCTATCAAATATGTAATGAATCGCTGGGCAGAGGACCCCACCGTCGGCCTGAAAGAGGGGGATATGTGGCTTAACAGTGATCCTCTTTATGGCGGGCTCCATCCACCGGACCTGGCGGGATTTATTCCCTATTATTATAACGGGGAATTGCTGGCCTGGATTGCTGCTGCTGTACATGAAGGAGATACAGGAGCCAAGCATCCGGCGATGTCACCTCTCTCCATAAGCCGCTGGGAGCAGGGGCTTCCAGTAACACCGTTAAAAATCGGGGACCACGATCAATTGAGGCATGATATAATACACTTGATTTCCAGTTTTACTCGAAGTCCTGAGATGATGGAGGTGGACATAAGGGCCAGGATGACTGCCTGTTACCGTATTCGCGAGAGGCTAAACGCTGTTCTCGATCAGAAAGGATCTGAATTTTTTGAGGGGATCCTGTACAAGATGATGAAGGAAACTGAAGAAGGCGCTAAAAGGAGAATCAGGGATTGGAATGACGGAAAGTATCAATCCGTATTATTTTTTGATTCCGCCGGTGTTGAAGAGGGCCTGGTTAAGGAAGCGCTAACCATTGAGAAAAAAGGTGACCGTATAATTTTTGATTTTACGGAGACCTCGCCGGAAAACTACAGCGCTTCAAATACGTTTCCCCATATGGGAATTGCACATGCCCTGAATATTCTTTATTGGGGGGTATTTAGCGAATTGCCCACATCTACCGCCCTTTTGAAGGTTCTGGACTTTAAGTTCAAGCCGGGCACGTTTTTGTATGCCAGCAAATGGGCATCCACAATGCTTGCCCCCCCCTCCCTGACTCCTTTAATGGTGAATGTAGAGATCTGTTTCAGCAAGATGATGTATGCCAATGAACCTGATCGAAAACTGGTTTTCGCTGGCATGGGTTCACATGGTAATATGAGTTTTTCAGCCATGAATCAATGGGGCTTTCACGTCGCAGATTTGCATAATGTACTTCTAAATTCCATGGGGGGTGGGGCGCGTCCCGATAGAGATGGTGACGACAGTTTCTTTTTCTGTCATTGTCCATGGGGCAAAGCCCAGGAGATAGAGGATATGGAGGTGGAAATTCCCTTTATTCATTTGAACTGCTCCCATCTCCCGGACGAGGGAGGTTTCGGTAAATATAGGGGAGGCTCCGGCGTAACTGTTACCCTCGAAACACACCTGGTGCCGGTGGGAGCCATGTCGAGTTGGGGCGCAGGGTCAAGGATACCACAGACTCTTGGTATATTCGGAGGCTATCCCTCAAACGGCACGCCAACAGTGCAGATAAAGAATACGAATCTGGAAGAAGGATTAAAACGGGGCGAAATAGTGCTGCCTGAAAATGCAATGGAACTGGTTGAAAAAAGACCAATACAAGGCGATTATTTTGTTAGTGCTCCGGTAGCTGGAGCAGCAGGCGCATTTAAGAAAGGGGAGACCTACACTCAAACCCGGAGTGGTGCCGGTGGGTATGGCGATGTACTGGAAAGGGATCCCGATTTAGTAATGAAAGACCTAAAGAACAAAACCGCCTCCCACCATGCCGCCAGAGAGGTCTACAAGGTCGCCTATGACCTCGATAACTTAGAGGTGGATTACGGTAAGACCGAAGATTTACGTCAACAGGCACGGGAGGAAAGGAAGAGGTTGGGAAAGCCATATGAGGAGTGGATCAAGGGCTGGTCCAAAAAAAGGCCTCCCGAAAAGGCGCTTAAATGGTATGGCCGCTGGCCCGATGGGGAAATAGCACAACCCCTAGTTAGAATTTAGTCAGTTTTAGGGATATTTTGAACAAGGGAAAATTAGTTTTGCACAATGGAGCATCTATTGCGGTGTTAAATTATGGTAAATGAAAGCCGTAAAGAATTGATCAAAGGACTTTTCCAGATGAATTCCCTGCACAGACCTCCTTTCATTCCCTGGGTATGTAGCTTTGCCGCAAAAATTGAACAGTTATCCGTTAAGAAGATGCTCTCCGATCCCTTGTTGTTATCAAAATCCCTTATAAACGCACAAAAGCTATTTGGTTATGATGCGATATGTGTAGTTTTTGATAGGACCTTAGAAGCAGAGGCATGCGGCTGTAAGGTAGAATGGACCGGAGAGGAGGAATTACCGGTTCTGTCCAGCTTCCCGTTAAAAGAGGAAGGTTCGGTGGAGGATTTGGATGTTTCTCGAATTGAAACATGCGGAAGAATCCCTGTGACACTGGAAGCAGCAAAAAGAATAACAACCTTAAGGGGTAGGGAGGTTCCGGTATTCGGGGTTGTCACCGGACCCTTGAGTCTGGCCATTTCACTAAAGGGAGATGTTCTCTTGACTGACCTGGAAAGGGATTCGGAGGAGGCCTTTGAAATTTTAGAGACTGCACAAAAGGTCGGCCTGAAGCTTTCCCGTTCTTACTGCGAATTGGGCGTGCATGGAATCGTGGTAATAGAGGATTCATTAAAGAAGTTAGACCCCGAATTGTTTAGTTCAGAGATAGCACCCCTTCTTCAATCAATATGGAACGTCGTAAGATATTTTAATGCCGATTCTATAATTATGGTTAGAGACTGCGGGCGTGAACACATAGATCCGCTTTTTAGGCTTGAAGCGGACGGAGTAGTCCCGGGGAATTATCCGGAATTTGAATATATCAAAGAAGTTGCTACGAGACATAACCGCTGCTTCAGTGGAAATTTGCTCTGTTCGGATTTGATGGAACACCGGTGCAATGATATCATTGAAAGGTTTAATGTTATGAGGAATAATGGTTTCTTTATATCGACTGAATGGGAAGTACCTTATGATACTCCGGTTAAAAATGTCCATGAAATCGCAGGAAAAATCAAGTCCATAAGCTGGTAATGACAAGCCCGGGGCCTCGGAATGAAGGGATACCGATATTAAATATTTTAAGGATTGAATTAGTCAAGTTATTGATTTAGTGTAATTTACTTTATTAACGTAGCGTCCGAAAAAGGCCTTTTCATTGAGGAGCAGGATGGAAAAGGAAAGATTTGTAAAGACAACCTGCAAGATATGCAGAAAAGAATGCGGTATGATAGCGCACGTGAAGGACGGGAGGATAAAATCTCTTCTGGGAGACCCCGATGACCTCCTCAATAAAGGTGCACTTTGCGCAAAGGGTGCAGCGGCCCTTGAATTCGAATATGACGCCAACCGGCTTATGTATCCCATGAAGAGAACCGGGCGAAGGGGAGAGGGAAAATGGGAAAGGATAACCTGGGAGGAGGGCCTTAAGTATACGGCCGGGAGGCTTAAAGATATAAGAGAAAAATATGGACCGGGAGCCATAAGTGTTCATGCAGGGTGTGAGGCTGACAACAGCTTTAATCTGGACAGACGTTTCTGCGATGCAGCTGAATTCCCCGATTTCAGCAGCGGCTGGGGGGTATGTTATGGGGCACAGGCAGCGGCGTTTGGATATACATTCGGTACGTTGACGGAAATAGTTGATCGTTTTGATGTGTACAAGAATAGCAAGTTGTTTATTTTCTGGAACAGTAAGGTTCCTCACTCCAGCCCCGCGTGGTTGGGCGTGCCGGATGCCATGTTCAGCAATAAAGTGAAGACTATTGTTATTGATCCTATGTTTACACCTATAGCCTCCAAAGCAGATATGTGGGTACCGATAAGAATCAACTCCGATTTGGCCCTGGCCCTGGCCATGATCCAAGTAATAATTAAGGAAGAGCTTTATGACAAAGAATTCGTTCAAGAATGGACAGTTGGGTTTGATGAGCTGAGGTCCCATGTCGGGAAGTACACCCCGGTATGGGCTGAGGAGAGCACCGATGTACCCGCAAGAAAAATCGAGGAAATAGCCCGGATTTATGCAAATTCAAAGCCTGCCACGCTGTGTTTTAATTTGAGCTGCCATCATACACAATATTTTCAGTTTGCCAGGGCGTTTTCCATATTGATGGCAATTACAGGAAATATAGACAGGGAGGGTGGAGCAAGGGTTTTGCGTCCCCGAAAACCCATTATAGATAGGGGAATGCACAGCTTTGCCGATACAAGATTGGGGCTTCATGGGAAGAGACCGCCGATTACGGTTGGTTCGGAATTTCCGGCTACCTATAATGTTTTCAAGAAAGTAATGATATTGGACAGCCCCTGGCAGGAGCGATTTCTCTATAAGGGGCGGATCAAGGCAATTATTTGCGATGCTATTAATTTATTAATACGCAAGCCGAATTACCATAAGACATTGGAAAGCATCAAAGGCTTAGAACTGCTCGTTGTTTACGACGTATACATGAGTGAAACCGCAAAATATGCTGACATAATTTTTCCTTCAACTACGTTTCTTGAGAGAGACGGAATCAGCCTCAGGGACTGGCATAAGGGCGGAAGAATCAGAGCCAGGCAAAAGGTAGTGGAACCTCCAGGCGAGTGTAGGTCAAATTTTGATTTTTTTAAAGGCCTGGCCGAAGAAATGGGTATAGGTAATTATTTTTCCTGGAAGGACGTTAGACAAATGATTGACTATATCCTTGAGCCAACTGGCAGAACATTTGATGAGCTCCAAAGAGTTGGATTTATCGAGTTAGGTGAGCCTTTAGAGGAAAAGGCATATGAAAAGCATGGCTTTCCCACCCCCTCCGGTAAAGTTGAACTATATTCCGCTCAACTTGAAAAGATGGGGGTCAGTCCACTTCCGGTATGGAGGGATGAGCTCTTTTTTAAGCCCAACTCCGAGTTTCCTTTAATCCTTTCTTCATTTACACCTGCTCGTCAGCATTCCTGGACTCTTTGGCCATCTGTGCTCGAGTTAGAGGAAGTTTTGGAAGAGGATTGCGCCTATGTGCACCAGGATGTGGCTAAAGAAATTGGAATACGGGAAAAGGATTGGATTCGGATTACAACCATGCACGGGAATGCGAGATACAAGGCAAAGGTAACGGAATTCATACACCCGGATAGCGTGATAGTTTCCAGAGGACTTCCTCAACAGGCCAAATTAATAGATTTATGCGATCCCATAGATCCGGATTCCGCATTTATGGCGGAAAGAGGGATGTTGTGTCGTATAAGCAAGAGTGAATGAAGATGGCAACACATGTGCTTTTTATTGACTTGCATAGGTGTTTAGGTTCAGGGTCATGTGTGTCTAGTTGCAGGGGGGTAGGCAACGATCCCCCCAAGATAGGACTCAGGAAGTTGGGGCCTGTCAAGATCGATGGAAAACCCTTTATTGAATTTCTGCATTATCCCATTGGCGCATGCAGCGAATGTTCTTATTGCACGGAGATATTTCAGCGCAGGGGAACAACACCCTGTGCCAATAATTGCCCTGATAAGGCAATAAATATCGTAAAGTTAGAAGATTTGCATGATCTATTGAAAGAGAGGGGCTCCGGGGAAGGATTTTATATTCAAGTATTTAAATAAATTGTAATATGTGGCCTCTTTCAACGAGACAGGGCTGTTGATTAGAGAAACTTAGTTAAGTTTTTAAGAAGCTCAAATGGCAATAAGTTGCAACACTTTAAAGGGATGCCTATTCTTGAACACTAACTTTTAGCGGGTAACCTGGAAGAGAGTTCGATATATTTAAGTTTTCTTTTAGTTTAAAAAAAGTTTAAAAAAGAGACGCCCTGCATTCGATTTCGGCACCTGGAAGATATGCAGGAAAAGGAGGGGCAAATACCAACAATAAAAAAACCAAGGAGGATTAAAATGGAAGTACCGGAATATATATGGAATTTCTCCGAGCGCAGTGAATACATGAAAAGGATCAGGGATGGAATGCCCCCGGTTATCATAACCTGTGCCATAACAGGGGGCATGCACGGAAAGGAACTTAATCCCGGCCTTCCCGAGACCCCTGATGAGCAGGCCCAATCCATGTACGAGGCATATCAGGCCGGTGCATCCGTGGTCCACGTACACGCAAGGGATGCATCCAAGGGCTATGCGGAGCCCTCCGTAAACCCTGATGCCTTCAGGGAGATTAACCGCAAGATAAGGGCCAAGTGCCCTGACCTGGTTATAAACAACACCACCGGTGTGGGGGCTGCAGCATCAGACATGAGGGAGAACGTAAAGCCACTTAATGCTGACCCGGAGCTCGCATCCCTGGACTGCGGTCCACTGCACCTCAGAATGCCCTTAAAGAAAAGACAACCACCCTTGAGCGGAAGGGACGAGGATGTAACCGTTGAAACCGTTCTGCCCTTTACGTTCAGCTCTACGGAATTCTTCGCCAAGACCATGATGGAGAAGAATATAAAGCCAGAGATAGAGGTCTTCCACAACGGGGACTTCTGGCAGGTGGACAACCTGATTAAAAAGAACCTCCTAAAGAAGCCCTATTATATGCAGTTCTGTATGGGCTTTCAGAAGGGAGCGCCTGCAACCCCTAAATACCTGCTGGGTATGCTGGATATGTTGCCCCCTGATTCCATGTTCTCGGTCTTAGGGGTCGGTTTCACCCAGATACCCATGATCGCCATGAGCATTATTCTCGGGGGCCATGTAAGGGTGGGAATGGAGGACTCCATCTTTCACAGCCAGGGAAGGCTTTACAAAAGCAATGCCGAGCAGGTGGAGAGGGCCGCGAACCTGGTGAGGTCCCTGGGAAGAGAGGTGGCAACTCCTGCCCAGGCCCGTGAGATGCTGGATATCTCTCAGACCCCCAAGACGTATGATTAGGGGGGCTTCCCCGATGGCTGCTAAAGGGGCCGGAATTTGTCAATTGATCAAGCACCCGGCCCCTCTTTATGTTGCGCGCTTTATGTGCCTGCCTGGTTTCTGAGAAACTTGAAGAGGGCAAATACGCTGGCACTTTTGTCCGGTTCAATCGCGATTAACCTTTTACTACCCGCATTATCTCATGAAGGCACTCAACAGGTGCATGGTAGGGGATTTCCCAACCCGTGGACAGGAAAAAGCCTTTTTTATCCCTGCCTTCTAGTAATATACTTTTTACCTGCTCAGCAGCATTCTCTGGAGAACCAAGGAACGCCTCCTCAGGTATAGCTTTACTGAAGCAGCAATTATTTCTCGAGGCAAGCTCGCTAAGATCCCCTGTGGATATCTCCGTATCAACAATGACACCATCGGGACCTAATTTGAGTACCTTCTCTATCTGTAAGGGACTGAACCCCTTAACGAGCAGCACGGGGTTGACCCTGTAAAATCGGATGACATTCAACAGCGGCCGGTAATTGGGAAGTAGCTTGCCGATGTCCGCTGGTTCAAGGCGGGAAGTCAATTCATCAACGATAACAATAACGTCAACTTTATGCTCGCAATATATCTTGCTCAATTTTATACTGATGCTCGAGGCTATTTTTAAAAGCTCTTCTGATTGTTCGGATACTTCACGGAGACCGCCAATCATCTGATCGCCGGCCATATGGGCAGCCAATGTCAATGGCCCGGTCACGGTGCCAACCAGAGCAACCTCCTTGCCAATCGTTATATTCAATCTTTTTATCGTCTCCAACAACACGGGAATACGCCCTTTGTTCTCAAAGTTAGAGACATCAAATGCGGCGATCTCCTCAACACTTTTATCTGCTAGGGGCAGGCTTGTAACCGTTGGATATTTCTGCTCGGCAGGCCATTCTACAGTGCATCCGCAGGCCTCTGCTTCCAGACTGGTGTCGACGGGCAGGCTGACAGCATGATAGCCGAGCAACTTGTAACAATCCCGCAATGAATTTGTAAATGGGGTTGGATCGGATATCAGGGCCCTCGGGGAAACTTGTGCAAGTTTCGCTGTAAAAAGGCTTATGAAAGGAAGAAACGGTATGGTCGGAAGTCCCCTTCTTTTAAAAAGTGATCTGACCAATCTCTTTGATGATTGCCTGTCCTGTTCCATTTTAAGTTACCTTTAACTGCAAATAGCTATTTAGAGGGGGCTAATGCCCCCTCCCGGCTTTTTCTACATCCGAATTATCTGCCTGTTGGGCTCTGCATTCGGCCATGCACCATAATAATGCAGGTCCTTGTCCTTTGGCTTCTTAGTGGACCAGACAGCCTCGAAGTCTTCGTACTTCATTCCCCTCTTTTTCCGGTCCTCAAGTTCCTTCTTTCTTGCCTTTTCCGTCTCCTCATAATTGATCCTCAAAGCTTCCGGGTCAAATACCAAATGATAGATATTCTGCGCCGTCCAGTGAGATATGATTTCATCCTTAATATCCTGAATAACAGCATCCGGCGCCCTCTCTATGGGATCTCCCCAGCCAGTTCCTGCCTTGGCGTTGGAAACAAAGATATCGCCAGAGTTTATGGGCCTTATGGCACGGGCCATATGGGAAAACTGGTAGTCACCCTCAATGGTCCTTTCCTTTACCATTTGCCATATGTCGGAGGGAATATCCTTATCTCCCCTCTTCATCTTTTCCATAATATTGGCCCCCACTATCTGGAGGCCTGGATGAACCCTTGTGGTATACGATCCGTTGATTGTCATGGTTAAAGGTCTTTTGGATGTCCTGCACCATGACATCCAGGCCTCGTAAGGGACATCCGGTCCCACAACCCAGGCGAGGGTAATCCCTGCTCCCCCCCTGAATTTACCATAGCCTCCGGAATCCTTCCAGTGTTTTTGGAAAAGGTGATACTGTGGCTGCTCGGTTTCGATCTCCTCAACATCAGGGGCTTTGCCCCACGGGCACCAAGGAAATCCCCAGCTATTGACGCCATCTCTGTCGGGCCTTGCACCTCCACCTTCGGTGTTCAGGGGAAAGGCGCATATATCAGCGAATGGCACGCCGTGCTGGTTGATGCCAGCATTAACCCCTCCGCTGCCGCTGTTTCCCATTGGCGCAGCCACTCCAAACATATCCCCGGCCGCGTAAGCTGCCTTGGATAAAAGTGTCTGGATTAAGGTAAAACATTGGACGGCATAAGGGGGAGAATTAGAGATGGCGGCTTCCGGTGTTGCATTGGCTGAAGTTCCAAGGGGGATTATGAATTCAATGGGTTCAAAGAGACCTGAGGAAACAGGCAGGTCCGAGAACATGAACTCATAAAGTGTATTGCAGATGTGAGCTATAGTTGAGTGCCTGAAGGAGTTGTACGAGCCCTCATTTTCCGGTGAGGTGCCGGTCATGTCTATAATCATGCGATCGCCTTTTTTTGTTATAGACATCACCATACGCGCCAAGGCCGGTTCCAGACCAACGCTGTCGGAAAATACCACTCCCCTGTAAGTTCCATCCTCCCATCTTGACAATTTATTTCTTACGCCTTCCGCAGTGGCCATGATCATTTTTCTGAAGATAGCCTTAAGGAACCTGACGCCTTTCTGGGATGCTATATCCTGAACCCTTTTCCTGACTCTATCAGCTGCCGTGCACCTTGCCCTAACATCAATCGCCTGCATTCTGGGGGCACGGGAGATCATATTGACCATCATCTCCATGAGGTCTGCTTTAAGGACATAGTCTTCGGCCAGCTTAATCGGGGTCAGTTTCATGCCCTCGTCGTGCCTGCTCTTGGCGGTAACGGGCAATCCTCCTGGCTCTGTAGCACCTGTCTCCGGCTGATGGGTAGCTGCTGCGGACCACGCGATTAGTTCTCCATTGTAGAATATGGGCTCCACCGCCATCTGATCACAGTTGTGAATGCCGCCGTACAGGGCCTCATTGCAGTAAAAGATATCTCCCTCCCGGACACCAACCGTCTTGTCATTTAGAAAGTGCTTCATGATAAACTTGATTGGTATCTGGCCGGCCACGGCGTGAAGGTAGGTGCCGCATATGGCTGTCACCTGGTCTCCTTCCGGCGTATAGATGGCCACCACCACATCGCCTGAATGAAGCATACTGCTGATTCCCAGCCTTATAAAGATCTCATAAGCCTCCTCGGTAATGGCCACGAGTTTTTCGCTCCAAACTTCGTAATCACCCGTTTGGAGTTCGTTCACTGCATCTATTTCCTCCTGGGGGACCGGTTCTGGTCCCAAGTGCTCTAATATTTCAAGGTCTGGCATGTTACTTCACCTCCTCTATAATTGCATTAAGGTATTCATCCTTGGTATATCTAAAACGAGGGGGAATCACACAGCTCGTCAAATTCGAGTCAATGATCGCCGGTCCCTCGATGATATTACCAGCCTCAACCAAATCGTGATCGTATACAGGGGTTATCTTAAAGCCTTGAAATTCCTCCCAGTAGGCCTCTCTTTCCCCCTTTTGCGCTTTTTTAGGATCTATTCCCTTTTTTTCAAACTTCGGAAATTTAACCTTTGGCTGTAACACGCTGGCCTTCAGTATAAAGTTCTCTATATCCACACCACCCTCAGGATAAACGCCCACTGGACTGTAAGCATCCGCATACTCCTTCGCAAATGCATCCAGAACAGCCTTAACGTCATCTTCGCTGTTAATGAAAAGAAGCGGAGAGAGCGTTCTTTTGATGTCCAGCTGTCCTCCGTACTTCATATCCAGCTCCAGCGTGAAGTTTATAGTTTTTTCTTCGATGCCCTCTGACTTAAGGTCTTCAATGGCCTTGATCTGCAAATCCTTTACTACATCGTTGAATACCTTGTAGTCGTCCAAATAGACTTGACCCCCGGGCTGCAACAGGTGAACTAACTGGCTTTGCTCATAAATGTGCAGCAGATCCATGGTTGAAGAGCCAAAGGCGCAGAAGACCGGAGAATATGGAAAAACGAGTATACTTTTTACACCTGCTACGGAACCGTAATTACAGCAGTGGACCGGACCTGCACCTCCGGCTACGAACATCATGTATTCCCTGGGATCGTAGCCCCGGAGTACGGTTTCTTTGTAAATCTGATCTCCCATCCTGGCATCAATTATTTTCCTTATAAGCCAGGCTGCCTCTTCAACTTTGATTCCCTTTGGCCTTGCAATGACCCTCTCAACAGCCTCAAAGGCCTTATCTTTATTTAACTTCTGTTTCCCGCCATGAAAGAAATCCGGATTGATATAGCCCAAAACAATGTCCGCATCGGTGACCGTAGGCTCTGTTCCGCCAAGATCGTAGGCAGCGGGGCCTGGAAGCGAACCCGCGCTTTGCGGACCCACCTCAATCCTGTCAAAGAGCAAACGATTTATCCATCCTATGGAGCCGCCTCCTGCACCGATAGATTTTGTTTCGAGCATGGTGAGATTGACCAGCCACTGCTCTATGACTGGATTAAATGTATAAAACCGGGTGCTTCCCTCTACCACCAGGCCCAGATCGAAACTGGTGCCGCCCATATCCGTTAAGACCGCGTGGGGATATCCATAAAAGTTTTTGGCCAGATATGCGGATCCGATGAGTCCTGCAACGGGCCCTCCATTAAAGGTATCGATGGCCCTCGTTTTAAAGAGCTCTTCGATTCCGCCCGTGTTATGAACCATGTACAAGGACTTTTCGTATCCCCTGTCCCTTAACTCATCGCCCATTCCCCTTAGCTGCTCCTGCATGGAGCCGTGAAGGTAGGTATCCAGCATGGTGGTTACGGTACGGGAGTATTCGTGTTTTTTAGGCGTAATCTCGTGGGAGCAAAGTACGGGCATGTGGCCTAAGTATATCTCCGGATATTCCAACTCGATGATCTCCTCGACCCTCTTTTCGTGGACTGGGTTCAGATAACCGAATAGAAGTGATATAATAAATCCGCGAGCACCATTATCAACCAGGTATAGAACCTTTTCCAGTAGATCTTCCTCATCAAGTGGCCTTAGTATCCTACCCGCCCAGTCAATTCTCTCCTTGACGCCAACGGTCATCTCTCTTGGGATAATGGGCTTGGGTTTGTCAAGGGTTGCCACACGTCTGGCTTCTGAAACGGTCAAACCGTCTTTCCATGCGCTGCCCCTTCCAACGTTCATGATATCCTCGAAACCTTCAGTGGTGATCAAAGCCAGTTTGGAACCGGCCCTCTGGATCAAGGTATTCATGGCTATGGTGGTCGAGTATCTTATTCTATCAGTCTTTTCCAGGACATCCTCCATATCCATGTCCAGCTTGTCAGCGGCCTCTCCTATAGACCCAAGAAAACCCACGCTCAGGTTGTAAGGTGTAGTCGGGGATTTGCCCTCTGCGATCCGATCTCCAACCACCACAAACGCATCAGTGAATGTCCCACCGATATCTACATCAATCGTTGCTTTCGTATCCTCAGGCATGATTGATTCTCCTTTCCTATGCTAAATATTTTTTCTTAAGATTATCGATATCCAGCTCGATGTCTTGTGTAATTGGATGGCCTACTGGCAGATATTCATTTTCAACCATGATGCCACAGCCAGGACAGTAGAATTCCACTATGGTGCACCACTCGGGATCCGGGCTGAAATTGTAATCCGCATCGACTTCTGTGGGATCGATCGTGGACGGGTCTCTGGGGTATACCAGACAGCCCTTCTTGTAATTGTCTCTGGCAGAAATGATTTCGTAACCGCAATTGTGGCAGCACCACATCTCTTTCTCCAAGTCTATATCCAGATATTCTTTTATTCTCCTCTTTTTTCCCATAAATATCCCTCCTTCTCGTTTCCTAGATCTTTTCAATGATACCGCTCAAATATTCATCAACTCTGTACTTTCTTCCCTCCGGAATAAGGTAGGTTGAATCATCATCTTCGATTATTGCCGGCCCTTCAACCACATTTCCGGATTCAAGCCGCATCCTGTCGTACACATTCGTCTCCTTAAAACCCTCTCCCCAGAAGGCGGGCCTTTTTCCCTTCAGCGCTTTTCCGGCATTTTCACCCTTGGAAGGATAGACTGCGGGCCGGTAATGGGTCACGGGGCAGATGGCCCGCAATTTAAAGACATTGACAGTAATGTTCTCCTTGGGTAGGACCTCGGAGCACTGCTGGGTAAATGTATCACAGACTGTCTGAACGTCCTTTGCGCTCCTCAGAAAAAGCCTTGAGATATCCTGAACGTCTTTGGCGCTTTTAAGAAGGATCTGGGGAAAACCGATCATCTCGGTGTGTTTTCCACTGGAAATTTCCATTTCCAGGTCGAATTGAACCGCTTCGGCCGGAAAACCTTCTCCTCTCATATCCCTATAGGCAACCTTCTCCATTTTGCCGACCACATCGTTGAATTTCTCAAGGTCTTCCAAGTATATATTGGCCGCGGAACGAAGGATTACCTTTTTCCTGGTTTCATAGGTATGAACCACATCCATTGTGGACAACCCGCAGGCGCTGAAAACGGAATTGGTGGGAAATGTGTAAATACGTTTTGGGGTCCCCGCGTAATCAGCGATTCCACAGCAGTGAAGGCCTGATGCCCCGCCAAAGGCGAAGACAGAGAACTCTTGAGGATGTTTGCCTTTTTTCTCTATAACGCGGCGTACTGCCTCGCTTGAGTTAAATTCAAGCACTTCTTTTATTTTGTAGGCGGCCTTTTCAACACTGATACCGAGCGGGTCTGCAATTTGATCTTTGATAACATTATATGAGGAGTTTTTGTCCAGTTCTCTTCTTCCGCCCAGGAAGTAGTCAGGATCAATGTAGCCCAAGACCACATCTGCGTCTGTTACAGTGGCTCTGTTTCCACCTAAACCGTAGCAGGCTGGACCGGGTACTGCGCCCGCACTCTCGGGTCCAACCTGGATTTCCTTTGAGTTGGTATTCACAGAGGCTATAGAGCCACCCCCTGACCCGGTAGAAGACACATTCATCATAGGTATATTAATGGGGATACCGTGTATGACCGGTTCAGTATTATACTCAACCGTGCCGTCTGTGATAATGCCAAGGTCCAGGCTTGTTCCACCCAGATCCAATGTCGCCACGTTGGGAAGGTTGTACATCCGGCTCATCAAAAGACTTCCCATAAGACCGGCTACAGGTCCTGAAGAGTACGTGTTAACGGCCTTTGTCTTGGCCACCCTGACTGCACCCCCGTCATTGTGCACAATTAGCAAAGGGTTAGGAAATCCGCTATTTCGGACATAATCGTCGGCTTTGTAAAGATGTTCTGCAAGATCCTGATGGATGTAAGCGTTTAGTACAGAGGTGTTGGCAACAAGGTTTTCATCCGGCCTGATGCAAACCTCACTGGAGAGCATGGTGGGAACATATCCCAGGTAATATCTGGGATAATCCTTTAACACAATGCCCTTTATGAGCCTTTCATGTTCAGGATTGAACTGGGAGTTTTTCAGGCTGATAACCAGGGATTTTGCACCGGTTTCCTGCAGTTTTCTGACAGCCCGCCGCGCCTCCTCCTCTGATAGTGGTTTTTTGACCTCACCGGAATCATCAATTTCCTCATCCAAGGCTATGACCATCTCCTTGTTAACGAGAAAGTCTATAATCGGGCTGGTATCCCTGGTTAATTCGCTGAGCAGGCTCCGGGAGATGATTAATCCGAGTTTGGGTCCGGTTCTCTGAATCAGGGAATTCGTTGAAATTGTTGTTGAAAATCTTATAATCTCGCTCTCGGCCAGGAAATCTCCGATACCCATTTCAAATTTTTTAGCAGCCTCCTCAATACATTTGCTAAAACAAACTGTTAAATCATGGGGTGTCGTCTCCACCTTTACCTTTTGGTATTCATCACCCCGGGTGATAAACCCATCGGTAAAGGTTCCACCTGTATCAATATTAATTGTAAATTTCATTGAAATTCCTCCTTTTTTAAGTGATATTCCGATCACCCATATGAACTTTATCACGGAAGCTCTTGTGTCCCCTCATCACCTCCTTTCTTTAAATATTTCGTCTTAAGTTACTAAACGATCTTCCTCTAAAGACGATAGGGAAATTTATTATTTTTTCATTCCCCATACTTATATATCAGATCAAGAAACGGATGATAGGTTTCATAAGAATGAGCGGTCATGAGATTCACTTCATCAGTCCGGGCAGCCACAACGCAAGTCCTGGGAAAGTAAGGATAAGACCAATTGTAATAAGCCCCATAAAGAAATAGGGAATAGCGGAACGAATAATATCGGCCATGCTGATATCAGACGGCACTACGCCTTTTATGGTAAATAAAAGATTCCCAAAAGGAGGCGTAATCGTGGCAGCACCTAAATTAACGAGCATCATCGTGCAAAACCACATCATGTCAAGTTCAAGGGTCTCAACCACAGGCATGAAGATGGGTATGGTGATCAAACTAATGGAGATTAGATCCATAAAAAGACCGAGAATAAGCACAACCAGTTGCATCAGTATGACAATAACCATAGGAGGTAATGGTGCCTCAGAGGCAAGTTTTGCCAATCCGTGGGTACAACCCGTATAGGCCAGGACCTGGGAGAAGGCGACCGACCCTATAATAATCATCATCACCATAACCGATATATGAACGGAGCCCCTGAGGGTCTTGTTAAAGGCATTCCAGCTAAATTTTCCGTAGGTAGCAACTAAAATGAAAGACGCAAATGCACCTGTGGCGGCGGCTTCCGTGGGGGTGGCTACCCCCAGGAAAATGACTCCCGTCACAAGGAAGACAACAATCAACAGGGGCAGGATATAGCGAAGAGATTTGATCCTTTCTGAAAAGGCGATCCGTTTGATTTCATATTTTGGCGCTTGTTCGGGATAACGTATCGCCTGATATAAAATGTAAGTTATATAGAGGCATGACAATATCAGTCCTGGAATGACGCAAGCAACCAGAAGCCGCCCGATGGATATTTTGGCTAAGCCCCCTACAATAACGACCATTGCGGACGGAGGAATAATCAGGGCCAGTCCACCCCCGCCTAAAACAGGGCCCAATGACATCATCTTGCCGTAGCCCCGGCGTCTCATCTCAGGGATGAAAATGCTGCCCAACATGGCCGTTGTGCCCATGGGAACACCGCTCAAGGCCGCAAATATGGTACCCGCTACCACCGACAATACACTCAGCCTTCCCGGCAAACGTCCAATCCATCGATCCATAGCATCGATAACAAGCCAGCCGGCTCCGGAGTGCATAATGATCATCCCCATTAAAACAAAAAGGGCGACGGGAACCAGTACAAAATTAGTCAATATTTGAAAGGCGCTGGGCACCACCATCAACAGACTCGGGACGCCGCCCATAAAAAAATATATAACAATAAAATTCAGTGTTATAAAGCCAAAGGCAACGGGCATTCCCGAGAGAAGGAACAAAAGTAGCAACGAAAACATGATGCAAAGGACCCAATACCATTCCATGAAAAGGCTCCTCACAGGACAAATGATTATTCTATTGAGACCCCTGGTTTCTCAGTTTGGAGTCTTTAAGGCTGCGCCATCTATCATGAATTTGACGGACAAATTCGATAAAAATTAAAAGAAAGGAAAGGGGAATAACAGCATAGAGCGGGGCCAGGGGCACCTCCACAGTTCGGTAAAGGAAATCACCACGCCGGCTGGCATTCAAGGCGGCTTCCAATCCCTTCCAGAAAAATATGCAACAGGCTATCGCGGCCAATGATGACGTAGCAATCCTGACAATCGCATTGGTCTTGGACGAAGTACGGCTCACAATGATGTCAATTCTTGGGTGGCCGTCTATCTTTAGCACCCATGCGCCCCCCAACAAGATCAGGACATACTGCATATATCCGGCAAAATCAGTTACCCACGTGGTGGGCGCATTGAAAAAATATCTCATCACAACTTCGTACGTGATGCAAAGCATCATGATGATAAGAATGCCTCCCGCCACATAGCAGGTCAATAACAATACCTTATCAAAAACCATGGAAAGCCATCTAAGTCTTCTACTAGCCATGGCCACCACATTCCCTTCCGTAAATTCTGGGTGCCCGTGAAGCCTTCTTTGATGAGGGCTTCACGGGACTACCTAATTTCCAATTCCAAGGATCCGTTCTCATCTTTCGATTAACGCCCCATCCATGGCACACATGCTTCGTATAGGCTGGGTCCATAAAAAGGGTTTTTCTCAACAAATTTGTCCCAGAAATGGCTGCTAAATGCAGTTTCCATCTTTTTAGCATCCTCCGGGGACAAAGAGATGATCTCCATTCCCTTTTCTTTCACCAGCTTGTCCCTGAACTTATACATGATTTCCGTATAATATCTATAGGCTTTCGCTTCATATTTAATCACGGTATCTGTAATGAGTTTCTTTACGTCTGCAGGCAGCCCGTCCCAGCGTTTTGAGTTCATGACCAGGGTTGCGATAGTGGTAATGGGAAGGGGCGGATCCACGATATATTTCGTTACTTCATAGAGCTTCAGTTGATAGGGGGTCATTCCCATCGGCACGACACCGGCGTCTATGACGCCTCTTTCATAGGCCAGATATTGCTCCATTGAGGTAAGACCCACCGTGGCGGCACCGAGACTTGCAAACCCATCCCTGGTTAAAGCCAATGTGCTTATTTTATACCCGCTAAGATCAGCGCTCTTGATGGGTTTCTTTGATATGATTGAAAATTTCTCGCCACGCCAGAGGATTCCGAGGAATGTAAGCCCGGCTTCCCGATGGGCCTGATTGTAAATTTCATAAAAACCATTATTCCTTAACAGAATAGTGTCCCTTGGTAATGCATAGTACCCAGAAAGGGCTCCGGGACAGATCCCTGCATAGTAGGTAGGCGAGGTGTGAGCCATGTCGTAGATACCATCCCTTACCATGCCTGTGATTTCCGTGGTTGGTGCAATCTCAGCGCCACCTAAAAAGTCAATGGATACTTTCCCTTTTCCTCTCCGGTTAACCTCCTTCACAAACTCTTCAAATATGTCATTTCCAGGATAGGGTGATGTCCAGCAGGCCACTGCCTTTATCTTAATCTCTTTCCCGGCGTACACACCTGTCATGGGTATGCCCAGCAAAAAAAGAGCCAACACCCCGATAACCAATGTTTTAAGCCTAATTTTTTTCATCCTTTTCCCTCCTAAATTTTAATATTAAATGCCCCTGCCCTCCTTCTAGTTTCAGTTATGAAACTTTCTTATCTTAGATCTCCGTTAGATTCAATAGGGGTTTCCCTGAATTTATTTGCTAAAAACCATTATATTTTAATAAGGGCATAACTTAAAACTCATGATTTAGCGGATAATAATTAATAGGTTAAAGCGGGTTCATAAATTAGCTATGCCATTATAAATATAAGCAGGCCATTGGCTGCAATAGGCAAGGCTGGGCTTGTCTGCCGATACCTTATTTGCCCTTTTTTTGAGATCTAATTTGCGCCTTTTGTTCCAATACACAAATTTCCCGCAAAGGATATTCCTTTTTTCCTGCGTTTCAAGACCTATGTCTGCTTCGGAAGGGCATTTTATTTTTGGTAATTATGAGACATCCATGGTCATTTTTTCCAGAATCAAAGGCCTTATGACTAATCTAATCGCTTTGCTCCAGTAATTTTATACATTGTTTCATGGGCACTTGTTATTGTTTTCCCAATTTTGCCAGCTCATTTGGAGTCAGGCTTTTTAAATAATCGTCTTCTTCTTTGTCTAATTTTGACCACTCCCAGCTGGCCTCTCCATGAGGGGGGTGAAGGACCTTATAGAATTCTCTTCGGTATAGTTCGCCCAATTCTTTTTTTGCCAGGGCGGTCATCACCGCAAACTCCGCAATTCTTCTGCCGTTGATAATGCTCAGCGCACATGCCATTGGGTCGTTCTTTACTGCAATTTCTTTCGAATCTAATATGCCGCCTTTTGCAGGAGTCCCGTGCGGCCATGAAACCGGAATTCCTTCCACCCATCTGTTGCACGTGTTCATGATGTTCAGACAGGATTCCTCCCCGCCTTCCTGATCGTAAGACACAGCTATGTTGGCCATGGGTTTTAAATTATTCCATCCTTTCCAGATCCCGGTCACCAGTCGTTCTGAAAATAACCTGAAAGTAATACTTGGTGATAAAGCGCATACCGATGATCCGAAAACAACGCCGTCAGATTCCGCATATCTGGGCAATAGTTCCTTGGTAAAGTAATCATTCTTGATTACACATCCATAGGTATCCTGGCTGGGATATTCAGTTCCTTTCCAGGGCCTTCCGCCGTGAGGTATATCCGGGTAATGGTTGCAGTTAAGACAGGGGCTTATCTTTTTGTCGGTCAGGTCGATAAATTCCGTTTCAAAGTTACCAATGGGCGTGATGCGACGTCCGAACTTTTCAATAGCCTTCAGGGAATTGATTACCAGCCAATTGGTATCGATTCCACGATAGTCATCACAGCCAAAACCGAGAATTTTACATTTAACCACCTCGTTATCTTCCGGGTTGGTCTGTTTGGATACCGCCCCATCCAGCTGTTTCAAATTTATACTGTTCAGCCCGGCCATGTAATCCCTGTCAGGTTTGTCCAGTTCAGTCCATGCCCAGCTTTCTTCCCCAAAGGGTAAGCTATATCTTTGGATAAATTCTTTTTTATAAAGAGCGCCCAACTTGTGCTTGGCAATTTTTTTCATAACTGCCACCTCGGCCACCCTTCTGCCAACGAGAATAGCGGACCACTGTGCAAATCTATCGTTTTGAGCGGCAATTACCCTACCTTTATCTTCTCCGGGCAGCGGACCATTGGGAATGCCGCTTATACCAGAACAGCCGAATAATGCATGCACAGGGATCATTCCCAGTGCACGAATGCACATATCCATGCTTTCCAGGCAACGATCCTGCCCTCCCATGAGCATGGTTGCTACGCTCACACTTCCTGCGGGTTTATCGGTATAACAATTGCCCTTCACTCCGGCCCTCAGTCGCTCGAAGAGTGAAATGAACTTACTTGTATATGAACCCGTAAAAACAGGGGAGCCAAAGACAAAACCATCGGCTTCAGCCATCTGTGGAATGAGCTCTTCCGTGATATAGCCGTGTTCCGAACATTCGTAAAACCCGTTTACTTTTTTACAGGAGGCAGCTGTGGGCACCCCTTTGGCCCTTTCCCTGATATCAATAAGCTTTGTTTCAATTTCAGCAACCTCGCTTATACGCCTGCCGAACTTTTCCGCTGCCTTAAGGGCATACAAAGTCAGCCATTCCGTATTTCTCGCCCTGCGATGATGAGAGCTGATACCCAGTATCTTTACCTTTATTTTTTCCATTTCACATGCTCCAATATGATGAATAGTTATATTAAGGATCAAAAAATATTTTCTTTGATAGCCCTGGCCAGTTTAATTAGCATTATTGGCTTAGGTTTGGCAAATATTTGGTATTAAAGAAGCCCATCAACATAATTAACTCCTTGATCCGGTTATTTGTCTTGCAATTTCCTCTCGCCGAGTAAGTTGTAAAAGCCGAAAATCCTCAATGGCGCTCAAGGCAATCATTTTGCCAGGCTTGAAGTTAACGGCAGGATAAAGAAATAAGAAATCCGGATCGGCATTTGCAGTTATTGCCAATTTTAAGTTAACATAATGTTTGTCTTCCTATCATCCCCCATGTTTAAAACCTTTTTTATTCGGACAACGGGGAAAATCTCCATATCCGAATCTCTAATTTGTGTATGAAAAGATCAATAAGGATTTCCCTGAATTTATATGTTTAAGAGTAATTGACTTTATTTGGTAGGTCGGTCAAGAGTTTTTCAATGATATCGACTGTGTTTTCTCGAAATCTATACCCTTCTGATTGCAAAAAGCATTTCTCTCCTGGATTTTTTCTCCTCTTTTTCCTTACTGAAAATTCAGGCATTTCGAAAAAAGAAATCGTGGAACTCCCTATTGTTAGATTGTTATTTAGGAAGTAGTTAAACTAAAAGGTAGGATAGGCCTATAATTTTAAATCAATTAGATTCAGGGGGAGGGAAATCATGAAACCAAGGATGAATCTAAGCATACTTCAAATGATGGTTATGGGGTTTTTGGGCATTTCAATATTTTTTTGGCCTTTGCCGGGGATATGCGGCGAGGAAAAACCAATAAAGCTTACGCTGGTTAGCGGGTGGACTTCACCCTTCAAGGGGAATGTCAAATTGGAGAAGTTTGTTAAATTGGTAAATGAAAGAGGAAAAGGGAAGGTATTTATTGATTATAAGGGCGGCCACGAGATAGCTCCACAAACTAAAAGCCCTGGGCTCGTGAGGGACGGGGTATATGATATGGTTCACACCACTCCGGGATACTATGCTGGTCTTTGTCCTCAGGCAATTATGGGGTATTATGCTCCATCAGACCCATCCTTGTTGAGGAGGATTGGTTTCAATGACGTCATGGACGAGGTTCATCGGAAAAAAATGAATTGTGCGTATCTGGGGATGTTGTGGAGGGGAGAGAATTTTGTGGTATTATCCAGAAAGCCCATCAGAAGCGCTGATTTTTCCGGATTGAAATCTCACTCGGTTACCCACAGTGTACTTGCATTTAAATATCTTGGGGCGGTAACTGTAAGCATGTCAACTGCAGAATTCTATGTTGGATTGCAAAGGGGTGTGGTGGACGCCATTCCTCTGCCTATGGGCATGCTCCCGCTTGAGATGAGGCTTTATGAGGTTGCAGATTATATAATGCATCCACCGATACCCATTACTACAACCGCGACTTTACTGGCAAACGCGGAGCGCTGGGACAGCTTACCACCGGAGGTAAGAAAATTGATCATGGACACTATAATTGAATTGGAGCCGGAAGTATATGATTATTACAGGAAGGTCATGACTAGCGCTGAGGAGACTTTAGTTCAAGAGAAAGGGATGAAGATCATTGACTTGCCTCCGGAGGATTTAGAAAAGTATTATTATGCATTCACCGATTATACATGGGATCAGTTCAAGAAAAAGATGCCTGTCTATGGTCCGAAAGTGTATGAGTTATGCAAGCCTTATCTTAAAAAACATTAATTGGTTTATTAATTAAGAGTGTCTTTTTTAGGATCTATTCAACATAGAAAAGACATTTAGGGTAGGGGTGTTTATTGTGCTTAGAAATTTATCAAAGATATTTGACAATTTTTTAATAGCCCTTGCATATTTATCCGGCATCTTAATGGTTCTGATGATGTTGTCTGTAAGCTATGAAGTGGTGATGAGGTATTTTTTTAATTCTCCTACCAGATGGGCAATGGACTTTTCCGGGTATATGCAACATGCCCTTGTTTTGTTAGGCGCGGCCTGGGTGCTAAAAACAGGTGCCCATACAAGGATAGACTTTTTAGTTGATCGTTTATCAACAAGGGCGCAGGCAATTATAAATATTTTTACTTCGATTATAGCCTTGGTGGCCTGCGCCATTTTTTTCTGGAAGGGTTTTGAGGCTACCTGGGGAGCCTATCAGAGGGGTGATTTTTTATACAGGGAGGTGGAGATTCCTAGTGCCCCTCTCCTTGGGATCATTCCATTTGCCTTTTTGTTGCTTTGCATTCAGTTTGCCCGGTCTATATATAAACACAAACAAGACTTAAAAAAATAAAAAGGACTTCGCCTTGGACTGGTATTATATTCTTCTGATAATGTTCGTTTTATTTCTGAGCCTGTTTCTAATGGGAATGCCGGTAGCATTTGCCTTTATTGCCATGAATTTTTTCGGTATTTACTTTTGGATGGGTGGGGTGAAGGGTTATATGCTTGTAGTGCAAAGTGGATTTGATGTCTTGAACAATTTCATCCTGATTCCCATTCCCCTTTTCATCATAATGGGCATGATCCTTTTTCATTCCGGGGCCGGGTGGCTTGTTATTGATGCACTTGATCGATGGATAGGGCGCATCCCTGGAAGGCTTAGTGTATTGTCCGTGGTCTCCGGTACTGCATTTGCTGTAGTGAGTGGTGTTCCTATGGGGACCACAGCTATGTTGGGTTCTGTTTTTGTACCAGAGATGAGGAGCCGTGGATACAGCAAGAAGATGTCCCTAGGGCCTGTTTTAGGCGGGGGAAGCTTAGCCCTGGTTATTCCGCCCTCTGCTATGGCCGTGATTTTGGGAGGTATAGCCAAGGTATCTATTGGGCAATTGCTAATTGCTTGTGTCATCCCAGGTCTGATTCTCTCAGGCCTTTTTATTATTTATATATTTTATCAAGCCACATTTCATCCCTCCACTGCACCGAAATATATTACTGACAGCCGCCCATCCTTCAAAGAGAAAATGGCGTCTCTTAAATATGTACTCCCTCTGTTAGCAGTTATCTTTCTTGTAACAGGCGTTATTTTTTTTGGGATTGCTACTCCTACTGAAGCTGCTGCTACTGGAGCCCTTGCTTCTTTTTTATTGGTCATTGTCTATGGAAAACTTAGCTGGTCTGCGTTCAATAAGACTATTTTAGGCTCCACGCAGGTTACTGTAATGGTAATGATGATAATTATGGGATCTGTGGCGTTCTCACAATTCCTGGCATTTACTGGGTGCACTCATGCGCTTGCACGCCTTGCAACGGGTCTTGATCTGTCGCCCGTATTTATAATTATAATTATGCAGATAGTTGTGCTACTACTTGGTTTCTTTATGGATTTGATCTCTTTAACAATGATTACCATACCTATCTTCATGCCGGTAATAAGGGCTCTTGAGATTGATCCAGTCTGGTTTTGCACCATGATGCTTATAAATTTAGGTTCTGCAACGTTAACTCCTCCATTTGGCATGCTTCTTTTTACAATGAAAGGCGTGACTCCAAAAGATGTAACCATGATGGACATAATAGTATCAGCCTTACCGTATTTTATTATGGGCCTGGTTGCAATTGGGTTAGTGCTTGTTTTTCCATCACTTGCTTTGTGGCTTCCCGGTCAAATGGGATGAAAGAGATTTATCTGAGAAGTGGATTTTATAGCTCTAACTTAAGGAAATAAAAGGCATAAATTAGAAAAAAACCAATAATTGGTGATTTCTTTGCTAAAAAGGTGTATTTTGTATCGAGGGTTTTGAAGGCGATTTTAAATTTTTTAGACGGAAAGGAGGTATGAGATGGATGGGAATGTAAAGACTGTCTATACTTGTTGCAGGGGATGTTTTCAAGCATGTGGAATGAAAATAACTGTCAGTGAGGATCAATCCGGGCTTGAAAGGATCGAGAAAATTGAAGGCATGGAGGAACAACCCGAGACAAAAGGGTATTTGTGTTCCAAGGGACTGGCTATGAGGGAGTATGTGGAATCCCCTGATCGGCTTAAATACCCTTTGAAAAAGGTCCCTGATGGATGGAAGGAGATAAGCTGGGACCAGGCCCTAACGGAAATAGCCGACAAGTTGAACGAGCTCAAGAGTAAATACGCTCCCGAAACAATCTATATCTCAAGGGGGCAAGGATCCGACTGGGGCATGACCTGGGACGCCCTGATAAGATTTGCCAGCGCGATAGGCACTCCAAACCACTCAAATCTGGGTAGTTTTTGCTATCTCCCGAGATTTTATGGCGATTGGGTAACCCATGGCATGGCCCCCCCACAACCTTACTGGATCCCCATGGAGGACTATGAGAAAACCAAGTGCATGATGGTTGTGGGAGGTAATTTTCCTGCAAATAATGTAAGCCGAACCGGATATGTACTTGACGCTATAGACAGGGGGGCAAAGCTTATAGTGCTGGACCCAATCGTGACCAGGTTTGCATCGCTGGCAGATATGCACCTGCAGCTCAGGCCCGCTACAGATGTGGCTTTACTTCTGGGGATGATCCACATTATCATAATGGAAGATCTCTACGACCATGATTTTGTTGATAATTGGACGGTGGGCTTTGATGAGCTAAGGGAGCATATAGAGGATTATTCACCGGAAAAAGTCTCGGATATAACAGGGGTGTCGGCGGATAAAATCAAGGATGTTGCCCGGATTTTTGCAAATAACAAGCCGGCCCATATATCTCATCATACCGGGATAGATAAATACGGGGAAGTAGCGGTGCAGGCGGCTCGCTGTATTGCCATTTTGTCTGCTATTACAGGTAATCTGGGCGTAAAAGGCGGTAACTGGTACACCATGTATCCACCAATATATGCTCCGCCTAATAGAAATAAATTCAGGTTTGCCGACCGTATAATGGGCAAGAAATTGGCTGACGGAGATGCCTATCCTATTTTTAAGAACTGGCAATATTCCACGGAACCCCTTTCATCTTTCAAGGCGGTAATCGAGGAAAAACCCTATCCTGTCAAAGCTGTCATGGTTATTGGCGGAAATCCCGCTGTTACTCTTCCGGCCCCCCAGATGGTTCGAGAGGCGCTGGGCAAGGCTGAAATTACCGTTGTTCACGAATGCTTCATGACAAAGACGGCTAAACTCGCGGATTATGTGCTACCGGCCGCAATGTTCCTCGAACATGAAGGCAATGTAAGGGTTTTGACTCATCATTTGCTTCCTCAAAATAAGGTTGTTGACCCACCCGGAGAAGCTTGGTCGGATATAAGGCTTTTTACTGAACTTGCAAAGAAAATGGGGGCTGGGGAGTTTTTTCAGTGGGAAAATCCGGAACATGACGCTGTAAACGAATTTCTGGAACCAATGGGCGTTACGGTTGAGGACTTAAAAAATAGTCCTGCTGGAGTCAATATAAAATCTCCCAAGGATATCGAAAAGAGGTATCTGACGGATGGATTTATGACGCCCTCTAAAAAGGTTGAATTATATTCCCAGCGGCTGAAAGACATGGGTTACGATCCCCTGCCCGTTTATAAGGACTGCCCAAGCGGTCCGAATTTGCACCCCGAAGGGAAAAAGTTCCCCATGACGGCTATGGCCGCCGGAATGGCCAAAATGTATTCTCATTCTCAATATAGAACCTTTTCAACCCTGCGCGAGATATATCCCGAACCATTTGCCGATTTACACCCGAATGATGCTGTTGCAAGGGGAATTAAAGATTCCGATTGGATTACCGTCAGATCCCCCTATGGAGAGGTTAAAATGAAATGCCAGGTGAATGAAAAGACCCTGCCGGGTATAATATTGATCCCGGCAAACTGGGGAGAGGTTTCGGACGAGTATAACTTCAACAATTTGGTGTCCGATGATTTTCATGATCCTTACATAGGTGGTCCAGTGATGGATTTAGTCTGTGCTGAGGTAGAAAAGGCCAAGGAGGGATAAGAAATGACGATATATTCGTTATATCAGGATTTAAGAAGATGCGTAAATTGTTTTACCTGTATGGTAGCGTGTAAGACTTACAATCAAGTTCCTGAGGGCAAACAAAGAATAGTAAATAAGGAGTTTGGCCCATATGAATTAGATGAAAAATCAAAAAAAGTAATTAGTTTTAACATATTAGATTATTCAGATGATTGCACTTTCAAGGATTGTATTCCAAGGTATCTTGAAGCCGGGGAAGAACCGGGCTGTGTGTCATGTTGCCCTACACAGTCTATGAAATTCGGCACCGCTGAAGATCTGGCAAAAGAGTGCAACGAAGAAGGCACTCAGATAATGGTACTGAAGACATCAACAGTATAGACGATTATCGACATTATGTCTTATTATTTGTGAATTGAAGATTCTATAGATCTATAATTTCAAGGGCTTTTTAATTCTTTTGATAAGGTGTTAAGCTTATCAGCAGGAAAAGCAAGAATAGGACATTAGTGAAACCTCTGGTCAAGGATAATGGGACAGAACAGGAGCGGATCGGCAACTCGGGTAATAGAGGTACAAACTTAGGTTAGTGGGTAAATTTATATTTGGGTCTTTCAGAAGCTTGGTATTTCGGAACTTCACTTTGATTTACCAACAAAAATAGACCATAAATTAAAAATATATTCATAAAAACTTAAATTCAGATTTTTTGCTGCCTTTAGCGCCTGCCTATCTTAAGGAACAGCGGATAGAAACTATTATCTGTTAATAAGCCCGGTTTGAAAAAAGCCAAATAATTGAATTATGTTGCAGATCTTTGATCAAAAAGCTCAATATGGAGCATTGAAAAAAAAGAGGGTGACTTTTTATTTAATTGACAAGATTATGGTTGTATAGACGTAATTTCCTTTATGTGCCTTGGTATGGCTTGGTTGGTAATAAGATTCAGGCTCGTAGTACGAGGCATCAAGAGGGTTACCTCAAAACGGAGTTAGATAAGGAGGTTGATATCAATGGTGAAAAATAATTTTGAAGATTTGGACAGGATATTTAACGCGAAAGGTTTTGCAGTGATCGGGGCTTCCTCTTCCCGTGGTAAACCCGGCAATCAAATAATCGAGTTCGCCCTGCAAATGGATTACAAGGGGTCCATATATCCGATCAACCCGAACGCAGATACCATATACGGCCTTAAATGCTATAAAAATATTCAGGATGTTCCAGGACAGGTGGATCTTGTTGTTATGGTTCTGCCTGCGCCTGCTTGTGTGGAGGCGGCCAAAGATGTTGCTGCAAGAAAGAGGGACAAAGGGGATGTTGCAGGGGTCGTGGTGGTTTCTGCTGGTTTTGGCGAGCATAGCCCTGAAGGAAAACAGAGAGAAATAGAGCTTTTGGAGACTCTTTCCTCTCAGGGGATTCGGTTGGTAGGCCCTAATTGTCAGGGAATTCTTGACACTTATTCAGGTGTTAATACCTCTTTTGACGTTCCCGCCTATCCGAACGGAGGTTTGACCATTGTAGCGCAAAGCGGAGCCTTCTCGGCATCATATCTGGAGTGGGCTCACCCTCTTAGCTTGGTGGGATTGAGCAAATTCGTTTCCCTGGGAAATACGAGCGATGTGAACGTGATTGAACTCGTCAAGTACCTGGAAAATGATGAGAGGACTAAAGTGATATCCATATACCTTGAGGGAGCACCCAATGCCAGGGAATTTATAGAAACTGCGACCAGGGTAGCCAAGACCAAGCCCATTGTAGTGATCAAGACGGGAAAAACAGAACTGGGATCCCAGGCAGCTCAAACCCATACGAGTTCCATCGCGGGAAGCGACTTGATTTATGATGGAGCTTTCCGGCAAGCCGGAGTTATACGTACAGCAAGTGTATCGGAATTTTACGATACTGCCAGGGCATTTGGGAAGCTTCCCTTGCCCAAGGGAAATCGGATTTACATACTAACTGTTGTAGGGGGCCCTGGCACCATTTGTTTGGATGAGCTTTCAAGCGCGAAGGAAATCCAAATGGCAAACCTTTCGGAAGACACAAAGAAAAATTTGAAAGAAGCGCTTGCGCCTACTGCATCGGTGGAGAGACCTCCGGGATATACAGATATGACAGGAGCAGTCAGCGAAAGCCTGCATCAGGAGGTGCTAAAGATGGTGCTGGGAGACGAGAACGTAGATGGGGTGATATACCTGACTACACCACCCGCTTTCTTGGACGAGAGGAAACTGGCCGAAAATATTATCGCCGCATATCAATCGTTTCCGGAAGGCGAAAGAAAACCGCTTATTTCCGTTTTGGGCTATGGTTATACCGTGTCTGAGTGCCGAAGAATTATGGAGGAAAATGGACTGCCAACAATGGAGTATGCTGATATCGCGGCTAAGGTAATGGTTAACATGGTGCGTTATATCAAGAACAGGGAAAGACTTCTGCATTAGTTAAGATATAACCCGAAACAAAGGAGCTTAGTAATGGACTGGAAAGAAATCATAAAAAGGCAGAAAGCCGAAGGGAGAAAATTTGTTCCTGAATCCGAGGCATATAATATTTGTGCCGGATTCGATATTCCATATCCGGCCTATGAGTTTGCCAAAAGCAACGAAAAGGCATTGGCCGCAGCCAAAAGGGTAGGATACCCAGTGGTGATAAAAATAGTCTCTCCGGATATAATACATAAATCAGATGTCAACGGGGTGATAACAGGAATAGATTCAGAGGATACTTTTACCGAGGCTTATGACCGGTTAATAAAAGAGGTAAAGGAAAAGGCCGGCGATGTAACTGTGGACGGGGTGCTTGTACAGAAGAGTATGCCCAAGGGAGTAGAGGTAGCAGTGGGCGGGCTCAAGGACGACCAGTTCGGACCTGTAGTTATGTTTGGATCCGGAGGTATTTTGATTGAGGTCTTTAAAGATGTGTCTTTCCGGTTAGCACCTTTGGAAAAGGCCGAGGCATTACGACAAATGGAGGAGACAAAGGCCTTCGAGATACTTAGAGGAGTGCGGGGGAGTGCCTCCTGTGATATGGACGCATTGACGGAATTGATCGTGAACACCGGAAGATTAATCTCTGAGGTACAGGAGATAGGAGAAATAGATTTCAATCCGGTTTTGGCCTACCCTACTGGCTGCAGTATTGTGGATGCCAGGATTATGTTAGACAAGGAATCCTAAATAATATTGAAAGGGAAGGTATGTGTTTTGCGTCACCAACTGAGCCTATGGGTTAGACGGCCTAGGAGTGAATTGCAGATAGAGAAGAAAGGGGAGTAACTATGAAAATCAAGAAAGTCATGGAAGGTCCCAGGGACGGAGAGGTTAGATGTTTTAATTGCTTTACCAGATTTCGGCCCGCACGGGGAGTTGACCGATGGACGTGTCCTAATTGTGGAATGGAGTGGCGAATATCTTGGCCTTATCCAAAAACTGCCAGAGTTCGTGGGCCGGTCTGGGAGAAGTTTCCAAGACATGAAGAAGCCAGCGAAAAATAGCAAGGAGGTTAAATATGTCCCTGAAAAATAGAAAAATAGCATATGTTAATCTTTCCACAGGGGAGGTTAAGAGAGACACTATAAGCATGGAATGGAGAAGGAAATTTCTCGGAGGTAGGGGTTTGGATGCCTATCTTTTGTACACCCTTAACCCTCCGGGAATTGATGCTTTAAGCCCTGAAAACCGCCTGATCATAAGCGCAGGCGCGCTGGGAGGAATGCTTGCTTCTGGCTCGGGTAGAACGCATATAATGGCAAAATCACCTTTGACTAATTATTTAGGTTCGGCGAATTCAGGAGAGGCCTTTGCCCCTGAAATGCGCTGGGCTGGTTTCGACCATCTTGTGATCACCGGGAAGGCGGATAAGCCTGTTTATCTTTGGATACATAATGGTGAGATCGAGATCAGAGACGCGAAAAATATCTGGGGCCAAAGTGTGTACGAGACACCTAGTATTCTGCGCCAGGAGTTGAATGACAACGAAATACAGGTCCTATGTATAGGCCAGGCGGGTGAAAAGCTGGTTCGTTTTGCCAATGTTATGACGGGAAGAAAGGCCTCCGGAGGTCGAACGGGTATGGGTGCTGTCATGGGTTCCAAGAACCTTAAGGCAGTAGCCTGCAGAGGAACCATGGACCTAAAGATAGAATACCCGCAAGAGGCCATAAATTACAATTTTAAACTGATTAATCAGGTTATTTCCAGTAAAGTAAACCAGACTATGCAGCGTTGGGGCACTGGATTTATGTACTCTCCAAACAACGCTACCGGCCATTTGAGGACAAGGAATTTTCAGACAAACCAGCTATTTGGTGCAACTAATCTGGAAATTGAGAACCTGGAGGAACACTCCTTTGGTTTTGTAGGGTGTTTTGGATGCCAGGTTCATTGCCGCCACCGATACACTATTCCGAAAGGGCGTTACGCGGGTAGTTATGCCCAGGGCCCTGAATATACAAGCCAGGGGGCATTCGGCAACGAAGTAGGATGCGACAGCATGAATCTTCTTCTGACAGCCCATCATCTGGCGGATTATTACGGGATTGATACATTGGAGACAGGAAGCTTAATAGCCTGGTCCATGGAGCTCTACGAGAAAGGAATGCTGACGGACAAACAAACAGACGGCCTGAAGCTGGAGTGGGGCGACGAGAATGTTGTTATAGACATGATAGAGAAGATCGCCCGCAGAGAGGGGCTCGGTGACATACTGGCAGAGGGTGGCCTAAGAGCGGCCAAAAAGATAGGTAAGGGTAGTGAGAAATACCTAATTCATGTTAAGGGAATGAGCAACCTTCATTCCGATGAAAGGTCGACTCCTTCCCTGGCGCTTGGTGTTGCTACCGCATCAAGGGGATCAGACCATCTGAGGAGTCGGCCAGCGGTTGATCTTTTCAACCTTCCCCTCCATGTGTTGGAAAAACTCTACCGCCAGCCCGACGGCTATGACGGTCCGCTTACCACGGGGTTTGCTAAATACGAAGGCAAGGCGAGAATGGTTCAGTGGCAGGAAATGTGTTATATGGCGGTGGATTGTATAGGCATGTGCAAGTATCATACTGCGTTTTTGAGTCCAAATCATCCGCAATTTCCTGAGTTTTCAGAGATGCTTTATTATAATACGGGAATGAAACTTACCCCGAAGGAAATATGGGATATAGCAAACCGGTGTTATACAATAGAGCGGCTTTTTAACATAAGAGAGGGTTTGGCTCGAAAAGATGATTATCTTGTGGACAGGTATTATGAGGAACCTACCAAAGATGGGCTAAGGGAAACCTATAACAAGAAGATTGATCGCGAGAAGTTCGAAGGCATGTTGGACGAGTACTACAGTCTTCATAAGTGGGATAAAGACGGGGTACCTACCCCGGAACTGCTTAAGGATCTGGAGATTGGGAACCTGGTTCCCGAAAAAACTCTACGGAAGGAGGAGGGTAAGTAATCATGGCTAAGAAGATGCTGATTGTAGATCACGAGAAATGCACGGGATGCAGGGCTTGCGAACTTGTTTGTTCTGTAAACCGAACTGGGGCCAGCAACCCCTCAAGGGCCAATGTACATGTCGTAAAATTTGAGGATACCGGGTTTTATATTCCCGTTCTTTGCAAAAACTGTGAGGATGCACCATGCATGGCAGTTTGCCCTAAAGACGCAATTTACAGAGACGACGAGTTAGGCCGGGTTATGATAGACTATGACTTGTGTATAGGCTGTCGATCTTGTGTGGCTGCCTGTCCCTTTGGTGCCATGGCATATGATGAGATTTCGGGCAAGGTTCACAAGTGTGATATGTGTGACGGAGATCCACTTTGCGTTAAAATTTGTGACATGAAGGCCATCGACTTCGTGGATGTAACCACAGCCAACCTGGAGAAGATGAGGGATGCAAGCGAGAATTTCGCAACTTTAATGGCCACTACCCGTGGGCACGTAGCAGCCGGCTGACTACATTGCCAACGCATAATTGTTTTTCGCTCAGTGATTAATTCCGGTAAATTTTTATGTATTTATATTATCTTGCGGAGACTTATCTGCTATGGATTGCGTTTTTGGTATTGGTGGCCGGTATAGCTGTAAGATTAGTCTTGTTTGTCTATATCATTTTAAAGAACAGTAAGGATCAGCCCAATTACAGAAAGGCCGGGGCGAGCTATATACTATCTTCTTTTGGACGATGGTTAATACCTTTCAACAAAGCTATAGCTGGAAAACCACTTTACGCAGCATTGCGTTACGTTTTCCATGCGTGTTTAATCTTGGTGCCCCTGGGTTTTTCGTCCCATATTATGCTTTGGGAGGGATCACGCTTTGAGTGGTCTTGGCCGGCACTGCCTGACAGAATAGCTGACTGGATGACAATTATTGTGCTCGGGTTTGCCGGGTATTTTTTAATAAGACGCATTGTTTTTTCGGTCACTACAGGGAACTCGTCTATAAAAGACTATGTGCTGCTTGCTTTAGTGGCTTTACCTTTTGCAACGGGTTATTTTCTGGCTCATGGTACATTTGCCTCTGTTTCCTTCCTCGGACATAATATGTACTTGATCCATTTATTGAGCAGTGAAGCAATGCTTATTATGGCGGCATTTTTGTTCGTAAGGACAAACCTTAAGGAAGAAAAGTGCATAGCATGTGACGCATGCGCGCTGAGTTGCCCTACAGGCACCCTTGAGTTCAATGACCAGGGGCGGACAAGGTCTTTCCGGTATTGTCATTTCCAGTGCATTTCTTGCGGGGCCTGCGTGAATACTTGCCCTGAAGAAGCCGCTGAATTGAGGCACGACATCAGCTTCCGGAGGTTTTTGCAGGGAACATCCAAGGAAATTATAAGAAGCGCGGAACTTGCTGTCTGTAGAAGATGCGGTTTACCATTTTTGCCGATAGCCCAATTAGAAAAGCTCAATCAGGGACTTCCCGATGAATACATATTTATTTGTACACGTTGTAAGCGGGAAAAAGATGGAGAGCGACTAAGGGAACAGTCGCCCTGGACCAAAAAAATTAGAAGCGCAATCAACAGGGTTACCTAATAAAATGCGGAAAGGATTCGGTTTTTGTATGCTTTGGTCTACTTAGCAATAAATATATGGCCTGAGATCGACAATATTTAGTGTTTATTGGGCGAACAATATTATAGACATTTATTATCCGTAAATAATACAGACAGCAAAGGAGGAAAGCAATATGAATGAGTACAAAGAAAAATTTACAGTCGAAGGTAAAAATATTATCTTTATCCGGGACAGGAAACCGACGGAGTGTAAAACGGTAGAGGGTGAAGACCAGGATCTGAAATTGTTGATGTACGATATCACTGATCCTAGTCTAGTGCCGTCCAATTATGACAAGCCGGAAGGCTCTCCCATGACTCTTCTGAAAGGGGATGGAATTAAGGTAGATCTTTCCAAGCGAACCGTTCAGGAGATGTCTTTTTGGCACAGAAGTGCTGATTTTAACGAGGTAATAATTTGCTTCCAAGGGTCAATTGAGTGGGAGACCGACCTGGGAAATGTAGAAATGAAGGCCGGACAGATGCTGCTTATACCCAAGGGGATAGCACACCGTTCAATACCTGGTAAAACCGGAGACGTAAATATCATAATTGAACTCAAAATATGGTCTTCATTAGAAGAGGCTATTCAAGGATTTAACGGGGTCAAAAAAGTCGATTAGTTGAGGAGAAAAAACAGAAATGTCAAAGGAAATAATCGGAGGTGTATTAACATGGAGAAGATAGATATACTACTTAAAGGCGCGGACTATCTTATTACCATGGATCAAGATAGGGCAATCATTCGTAACGGTGCAGTGGCTATTCAAGGAGACCGTATATTAAAAGTGGGAAAGACAGGGGACCTTGAAAAACAATATGAGGCTTCCAAAGAAATAGATTGCACTGATAAAGTAGTGCTTCCCGGTATGATCGATTCACATGTCCATTCGGCGTTTCAGATGAGCCGGGGCCTGGCTGATGAAGTAGGGGAGCAGGCCTTTCTGTTTGAGCGTATGTATCCTTATGAGGGTTTTATGGATGAGGAAGATACATATTGGAGTACCATGTTTTGTGCAATGGAACTTCTAAAGCACGGGGTTACCTGTTTCATCGACCCCGGGAATTATGAGATTGATCAAACAGCTCGGGCTGTGGAAAAGTCAGGAATGCGCTGTGCAATTTCCAAAAGTAGCTTGGATATCGCCAAATCCTCATTAGGCGGACTTCCAAAGAAATTTATCGAAACTACTGATCAGGCCCTGGAAAGAAGCGAGGCCTTGATAGATAAATGGCATAATAAAGCTAATGGACGGATCAAGGTCTTTTTTTCATTTCGTGGCTTGAATAACTCCACGGATCGTTTAATTACCGAAATGAAGAATTTGGCAGATAAATACAACACGGGCATTCAGACACATTGCGCATTTGCCCAAAAGACTCGTGATGGATCTTTGGCCCAGCATGGAGTAACAGAAGTGGAGAGGTTGAACAAGCTTGGGGTGCTGGATTCCAATATGGTATTGAGCCATGTAGGTTGGATTTCAGCCAGAGAGGTTGGTCTGTTAAAGGAGAAAGGAGCCAAGACGGTTGCATGTCCTAGCTCTAGCCTGCACAATGGATACGGTAATCTGTTAATGGGTTCAATTCCTGAGCTTATAGAAATAGGTGTTCCCATGGGAATAGGTTCTGATCACGCTTCCTCGGGAATAGTGGATATATGTCAGGAGATGAGGCTGGTAAGCATGACATTAAAGGAACTTCACCTTAATCCTAAGATAATGCCCCCGGAAACAGTGCTGGAGATGGCTACAATAAATGGAAGCAAGTGTTTTCTCATGGAAGATGAGATTGGAACCCTGGAGTCTGGAAAAAAGGCGGATATCACCATTTTCGATACACGCAGGCCGGAATGGCAGCCTTTGTATGCCAATCCTATTGTACACTTGGTATATAGTGTTACCGGAAATAGCGTGGATACGGTTCTCGTGGATGGAAAGGTATTAGTAGAGGAAGGATGCACGCTGGATATAGACGAGGAAGAGGTTTACAATAAAGTGGGGCAGCTGAAAGAGGGAATCCTCAGGAAAACAGGGATTCTGGAGAAGATAACGCCTAATTGGCCTGTTAGTTGAGGAATATTAAGAGCTCTATTGTTGGAACTCGTTTTTTTGAAGCTTTCGAAACTCGGTGTTTAGTGGAAGGATTTGGAAAGGCAAAAACAAGAGGTGGATATGGCTTCAGGACATATACATATTGAAAGGGCTCGAGATGGGCGAGTGGCTACTTTAATAGTTGATCGTCAGAGCAAAAAGAATTCTATGACTGTGGAGATGCGGCGTGAAATTGGTGAAGCCTTTCGAGATTTTTCAAGAGATCAAATATTGCGTATCGTGGTTGTGAGAGGTGCAGGTGATAAAGCCTTTAGTTCTGGAGGCGACATAGGGGAATTTTTGGAATTGCCTCCCCATAAACTTGAACGCTGGGGTGAAGAGATTAGTGAAGTTGAACTTTGCCCTAAACCCGTAATCGCAGCTATTGATGGACATTGCTTGGGGGCCGGAATGGAACTTGCCCTTGGATGTGACATTCGCCTAGCCACCAGCCGATCCCGTTTCGCCCTCCCTGAAGTAACCCTGGGAATGATTCCGGGAAGTGGAGGTTCTCAGAGGCTTTTACGAATCATAGGAATGACGCGGACCAAGTTTTCTTTAATGACCGGGTACCCAATAGACGCGGAACAAGCGGAAAAATGGGGTATTATTAACCTTTGCGTGGGGCCTGAAAAACTGGAGGAAAGTCTTACTGGATTGGTAGAGAGGCTTCTTCGAATTTCCCCCTTGGCTCTTCGTACAATTAAAAAAGTTCTTCGCCAAGGTTTGGATTTACCGCTATCCGGAGCGCTGGAGCTGGAACGTAAGACCTATGCATGGCTTAGAAATACAGAAGATTACGCAGAGGGAGTCAGAGCTTTTTTGGAGAAGCGAGATCCAGAATTCAAAGGGGAATAATTACATTATTTTTATATAATAATTAAATACCACCATGGCTGAACCCAAGAAGAAAAAAAAGCCCCTGATAAACAAGGAA
>CAZZPR010000019.1:0-38475 GCA_964655655.1 uncultured Desulfobacteraceae bacterium
TTTCCATTATAATGCCGACGTGTCGGCATAGCGGAGCTTTTTACGAGACCATCAAGTTTAACCGGGTCTGCACAATAGGTTATATTCAGTCACTTAATGAGGACCTTCGGGGGATCACCGGCGGGATACTCGAAAAAAGATTTTTCAACACCAGCTTTCAACGTCAATCAAAAAAGGGCTACCTGTTCATTTATGGGGCTTCCATTTGTAAAAGAATAAAATAGTTTAAACTTGCGTTCAACAGAAGCTTTTTATGACTACCTAAAATGAAAGCTATAAATATGAAAAAGTAACATTTTCAAGCAGCGAAGGCTCCACCAATAAGTTGTTTTGGGACCACGCCTCCTTAGCCGGGAAAAGGCCTGGAAACTTTAACCAGTAATTATTCCGAGCCCAGAAAAACCCTGTATCCCTTGTACGTCATGTATATATCCCCCTTATGTGAAATCTCAAAGGGAGAATGCATGGAGAGAACAGGGGGACCACAATCTATGATCTGCATGCCGTATACGGCCAGGAATTTTGCCACCGTACCCCCCCCGCCTTCATCCACCTTGCCGAGTTCGCCGGTCTGCCAGATCACCTTGCTTTTATTGAACAAGTTTCTGAGGAATCCCACATACTCCGCATTGGCGTCATTTGCACCGTATTTGCCGCCGGAACCCGTAAACTTTGTCATGCACACACCGTAGCCCAGCTTTGCGGCGTTTCTCTTTTCGTGAAGGTCCTGGTAATCAGGGTCCAGGGCCCCGTTTACATCCCCGGACATAGCCCTGGAGTTCATAAGGGCCTTGTGTATTTCATGATAAAGGGGCTGCCGGCCCATGGCATCCATCAGATCCGCCAGCACGCTTTCCAGAAACCTGGATTTGGCCCCGGTTGCCCCGTCGCTTCCGATTTCCTCTTTGTCGAAAAACAGCACTATGGAGGTCCTTTTGGGTTTTTCTAGATCCATAATGGCCTTCAGGGAGGTAAACACACAGGAGCGATCGTCGTGCCCGTATGCCCCGGTAAGGCTCCGGTCCAATCCCACATCCCGCGGCCTGCCCGCCGGAACCACTTCCAGCTCCGCACTGATTAAATCCTCTTCCACGATGCCGTATTTGTCATTCAGCAGCTTAAGAACGGCAAGTTTGAACCTGTCCTTTTCCTCCTTGTCCCCCAGTGGAAAAGAGCCTATCATAACGTTAAGCTTTTCCCCGATAAAGGCATCGGATACCTTTTTTTCGTCCTGCACCTTTTTTGCAAGGTGAGGAAGAACATCCGCCACTGTAAATACAGGATCGGACTCATTCTCGCCCACCACTATATCCAGCACACCTCCATCGGAACGTATTACCCTTCCGTGTATGGCCAGGGGCCTGGCCAGCCATTGAAACTTCTTTATTCCCCCGTAGTAATGGGTTTTCAGGAACGCGAGGTCCACCTCCTCGTATAGGGGATTTTGCTTCAGGTCAAGCCTGGGAGAATCTATGTGGCTTGCAATTATATTTACGCCCCTTTCTATAGGCTCATTTCCTTCAATACAAAGGGCTACGGATTTGTCCTGAAATTTTTTAAGGAGTCTTACAGGTCTTTTTCCGGAGGGCTTTTCGAAAAAGCCGTTTTTCAGCGCTATCTCGCTTATGGCATTGACCGCCTCCCTTTCCGTTTTGGCCCTGTTCAAGAACTCCTGGTATTCCTTGTCGAAATCAAAGGCCTTGTTTTTCTCGGTGTTGCTTAGCTCGTCCCACACCAGCCTAGGCTGGAACATCAACTTCTTGCTTATTTCCTTAATCTCCTTTTTTTTCATGGTAAATCTCCGCGCTTTTCCAGGGTATTCGTAATCTGTTTAATATCCTGCATGTTTTCATTTATACAAAATTCCTTCAGGCCTTCCGCTACTTCCACAGCCGCCCTTGGATTGACAAAATTTGCGGTGCCTACCTGCACCGCCTTTGCCCCCACAATAAGGTACTCCAGGGCATCCTTGTAGTCCATGATTCCGCCCGAACCTATGACAGGAATATCAAGGGCCTGTACAATACTGTACGCCAGGTACAGGGCCATAGGCCTGACAGCAGGGCCTGAGAGTCCGCCGACTATATTGCCCAGTTTGGGCCTTCTGGTGGACACGTCCACCGCCATGCCCAAAAAGGTATTGGCCACGGACACGGCACAGGCACCTGCGGACTCCACCGCCCTGGCTATGGCTACTATGTCTGTAACATTGGGGGTGAGCTTTACTATAACGGGCCTGGAGGTGTTGTTTACCACCTTTTCCGTCAGGGCCGCGGCCGCATCCGGATCGGTTCCGAACGCCATTCCGCCCTTTTCCACGTTCGGACAAGATATGTTTACCTCCAAGGCCGCAATTCCTTGCATGGGTTCTATCTTCCGGGCCAGGGCGCCGTATTCATCCGGAGTGTATCCGAATATGTTGGCAATTACGGTTGTCCCTGATTTATTCAGGGAAGCCAGTTTTTCCCTGATGAAATCATCTATGCCGATATTCGCAAGCCCAATTGAGTTCAGCATGCCGCAGGGTGTTTCCGCGGTCCTGGGGGGAGGATTGCCCGGCATGGGCTTTAATGAGAGCCCCTTTACGATTACAGCCCCCAAGAGCGACGGATCATAGAAATCAAGAAGTTCTTCCCCGTACCCGAAGGTACCGGATGCGGCTATAACCGGATTTTTCAACCTAAGGCCGCCTATTTCCACGGAAAGATCAGGCATTTTTTCCATTACAGGGCCCCCCAGTCGATCATAGGTGCGGAAAATACAGGGCCGTCCTGGCATATATAGTAATACGACACTCCCCGGGTTTTACCGGCCCTTACTGCACAACCCTTGCATAAACCCATTCCGCAGGCCATGCCGGCCTCCAGGGATACATAACATTCCATCTTTGATTCCATGGCCCTCAATGCAATTCGTTTCAGCATCTCCACGGGCCCGCATGCATATATCACCGGTTTTTGATAAACCCCTTTTTCCAGATATTTTTCCAGGAGGTCTGTAACCATCCCCCTGACACCCACAGAACCGTCCTCCGTGGCGATTTCCGCCTCCAGGCCCTCCTCTGTTATCCTATATGCCAGAACCGCCTCCTGAAAACCGGAAAATCCGAGAAAGATCTTGACCTCGGTTTTTTTACGTCTGGATAGTTCCTGGATCAAAAAACAAAGTGGTGCAATACCCATTCCTCCTCCTACTACCACGACCTGCCGGTCATCGCGGGGCATGGGAAATCCCTTGCCCAGGGGACCGATTATTGAAAGGGAATCCCCTTTTTTCATGCCCGAAAGGAGGGCCGTTCCCTTGCCAACAACCTTGTAAAGGATGGTCAGGGTGTCCTGGTCTCCTGTCCGGTGGATGGAAAAAGGCCTTCTTAAAAGAGGGTCTTGTGTGTTGTCCTCCACCCTTATCATCAGGAATTGACCGGAACCGGCAATAGAGCAGACGGGTTCGGACCTGAAGCCTATCAGCCAGATATCTTTACATACCATCCGGTTAAAATCTATGGATACCGCCTGCTCTATCATATTATTTCGGAAGGACAAATTATTGAAGAATCGGGTGTTTCTTAAACCTATGCATTAAAGGAGAACTTTGCACAACCCATATTTTTTAGATGGTGGTGGCTCAGAGAAGCCTGGCCATGCGGCCCCCTTCGAAAAGAAAAGAGGATTTCCTCTCAGCAATAAAAGGACCTTTGGGCAGACTGGCTCGTGATGCAGATTAAATTATTTACCGCTGCTTCCTCCCGGACCTGACGGGGTTCATAACCATCTGTCACACGAGATCCGCCCCCCTTTTTTGCCAATGGTTTAATCCTTTTTTGCTTTTTCTCAGAGAGGTTTTTCGGCCCCGCATAAGCGGATTTCGGGTTGCAGGGCACCGCTAACTCCCCGCCTAGCATAGCCAGGACAATTAAACGGATTGAACTTAAGTATCAACCCTTTCCTTCAAATCTCTTCCTATCTTAAAGAAAGGAAGTTTTTTTCCTTTAACCTTAATTATCTTGCCGGTCTTGGGATTTCTTCCGTCATAACTGTCATACTCCTTTATCTTGAAGCTTCCCAGTCCTCTTATCTCTACCCGGTTTTCATTAATAAGGCTCTTCTCCATCTCCTTGAAAAATGTGTTGACCGTCTCCTCGGCTGTCTTGAGCTTCATGTTTTCCCTTTTTGCCAGTTCCTCTACCAGCTGAGATTTGTTCATATCCTCTCCCCCTGTTTACATAACAACATGATTTTCTTATATCAATTCTTGTTTTCTATACTTAATGACCTCGCTGGAGTCAAGATAAAACTGTTATTATCTGGATATTGCCTTTTAAACAAACTCGTTATATCTATGCCACCTTCCAGCATCTCACCCAGTGGTCCTTTCCTGCCTTGTGCATGCCTATCTGCCCCTTTCTGCATTTTTCCTCCACCAGGGGACATCTTTCCTGGAATTTGCATCCCGGCGGCGGATTTAAGGCGCTGGGGACATCACCAGGCGGAGCTTCGTATCTCTTGCGCTTGCCGGGATCAGGCTGCGGTATGGCGGAGAGTAAAACCTGGGTATAGGGGTGAAGGGGTTTATCGTAGAGATCTTCCGCGGATGCGTATTCCATTATCCGGCCCAGGTACATTACCGCTACTGTATCGCTGATGTAGCCCACCACATTGAGGTCATGAGAGATAAAAAGATATGTAAGCCCGAGCTCGCTTTGCAGGCCCTGGAGCAAATTTATTATTTGTGACTGGATTGAAACATCCAGCGCGGAAACCGGCTCGTCGCATACGATCAAGGACGGGTTTACGCTCAGGGCCCTGGCGATGCCTATGCGCTGACGCTGGCCCCCGCTGAACTCATGGGGATATCTTCCATAAGCATCCGCTGGAATACCCACCATTTCCAGGAGTTTCTCGGCCTGTTCTTTTCGTTCCCTTCTTCCCTTGTTCCCAAAAGCCCTCAATCCCTCTTCCACGGACTGGCCCGCTGTCATTCTTGGATTCAGAGAGCTGAAGGGATCCTGAAATATGATCTGCATCTCCTTTCTTAAAGGTTTTAATTCTTCCTGGGAGAGATTTGTTATCTCCCTGCCCTTGTAGGTGATCCTGCCGTTATCCTGTTCCATTAGTTTCAGAATCAGCCTGCCGGCCGTAGTTTTGCCGCATCCGCTTTCCCCGACCAGGCCGAAGGTACTCCCCTTGCGGATTTCGAGATCCACTCCGTCCACCGCCTTTATCCACCCGCCTACCTTTTGGAAAAAGCCCCTCCTTACCGGAAAATATTTCTTAAGCCCCACCACCTTGAGCATGGTGTTATATGAACTATGCCTGTCACCCATGATTAGGCCCCTCCTTTTGATAAAGCACCGGGCAGCGTGCAAGATGCCCGTTTCCGTAATCGTACATTCGGGGGAATTCCTCCTTGCACCCGGCCACCGCAATATTGCATCTGGGCTGAAAGGGACATCCCGGTACCCTGCGGGCCGGATCGGGCACGGAACCCGGTATGCTGTGAAGCCGCTCCCCCCTTTTACCCGGAACCGGAAGGGATGCAAGTAGTCCGAGGGTATAGGGATGCCCGGGCTCGTGAAATATGTCCAGCGCCCTGCCCTGCTCCGCTATTATACCGGCATACATCACATAGACCCGGTCGGCGATATTGGCCACCACCCCGAGATCATGTGTGATATAAAGAAGGGACATTCTCCTTTCCCGGTGAAGTTTTTCAAAAAGGCCTAAAATCTGGGCCTGAATTGTAACATCCAGAGCGGTGGTGGGTTCGTCCGCTATTACCAATTCCGGATTGCACGCCAGGGCCATTGCGATCATGGCCCTCTGCCTCTGGCCACCGCTCAACTGGTGCGGGTAATCCCGGAGCCTTTCCTCCGGAGAGGATATGCCCACATCCTTGAGAAGCCCTAAACATCGCCCCTGGAGCTCTTCCTCATCCGCCCTTTCATGCACCAGGATGGCCTCCTTGATCTGGTGTCCTATGGTGAACACCGGATTCAGGGATGTCATGGGCTCCTGGAACACCATGGATATCTTCCTCCCCCTCAGGCCGCGCATCTGTTCTTCTTTCATGTCAAGGAGATTCCGGTCTTTAAAAATGATGCCTCCTCCGGCTATTTTTCCCGGGGGGCTGGGTATAAGGCCCATAATGCTCAGGGCGGAGACCGTTTTTCCGCACCCGGACTCACCCACCAGGCAGACCTTTTCCCCTTCCCGGACATCAAAGCTCACCCCTTCCACCGCCCGGGAAAGGCATTCATCCGACTGGAAATACACCCTTAAATCCTGAACGGTCAGCATCATTATCTCTCCCTAAGCCTGGGGTTAGCTATGTCCCTGAGTCCCTCGCCGAACAGGTTGAAGGAAAGCACCACTATAAGTATGGCAATGCCCGGTATAAAGGTCAGCCAGGGGGCGTCGAAGATATAGTCCTTTCCGCTGGAGAGTATATTTCCCCACGTGGCATGGGGCGGGGGCACGCCGAACCCCAGGAAACTCAACCCGGCTTCGGTGAGGATGGCAGTGGCTATGCCTATGGTGGCCGAAACCAGCACCGGTGCAATGGCATTGGGTACCATGTGGCGGAATATTATACGCCACTTGTTCACCCCCAGGGCCCTGGCAGCTGTGACGAAATCCTGCTCCCTGAGGGATAGAAATTCCGCCCTGACGAACCTGGCGGTACCCATCCAGCTGGTCATTCCGATTACGATCATGATATTGTAGATGCTTGCAGGAAGCAGGGCCACCACGGTTAGTATGAGAAAAAAGCTGGGAAAACAAAGCATAATGTCAACGATTCGCATGACCAGGGTATCCGTGGTCATTGTGCCTTTTCTCAAGAGGCCGGGTATCTTTTCCGCCTTTCTCCCGGCCAGGGAATAGAATAGATAAAGGAAAACAATAACAAAAAGGGTGATGCCCGGAACAAACCTTTGCATGAAGACCAGCAGAAAACCCGCAAAAAGTGCGCAGGCCAGGATTATCTGATCAACCCTGATCCGGTTCTGTCCGAAATATCCGGCTATGCCGCCCATAAATACACCTATGAGCACGGCTATGCCCACTGCAACAAATCCCACGGTCAGGGACACCCAGGCCCCCTGCATCATGCGCGAAAATACGTCCCTGCCCAGGTTGTCCGTGCCCAGCAAGTACACTCCAAAAGCCGGGACTTCCTCCGGGTTCAGGTCCCGGACCCTGGGAACGGAAAGCGGGGGACGCATTTTCTCCTCCAGCCTCACCAGTGCGGGGTCGAGAACCGGGTCCGAACCAGAGGTGAGGACAACCCCCAGAAGGGCGGTGAACAGAAACAGGATGAATATAACCAGTCCCGAGACCGCCAGCTTGTTCTTGCCCAGAAGATAAAGGAACTCTTGAAGCCTTGTTCTTCCGGGTGCCGCAGGTGCCTGTAATTTTATATCCGTTTCCATTACAGCCTTATCCTTGGATCCGCTATCATGTAGAGCACATCCGATATAAAGGTGCCGATCAAAACAAGTATAGCGGAGATAAAATTAACCGTGAGTATAACCGGGTAATCCCTTGCCAGTATTGCCTCGTAAGCCATTCTTCCTATTCCGGGCCAGGAAAATATGGATTCTATAATTACAGATCCGCCTATGAGCCCGGGCAGCACAAGGCCGAACATGGTTACAAACGGTAAAAGGGCGTTTCTCAGGGCATGTTTATAATGCACTTGTTCCTCCGGAACCCCCTTTGCCCTGGCGGTTCGTATATAGTCCTGGCCTTCCACCTCCAGCATCTGGCTCCTGACGTATCTGGAGAGTATGGCTATGCCCGCTGTGGCCCCGAGCACGGACGGGAGTAAAAGGTGCCAGACCCTGTCCATTATGGTTCTGATCACTGAGGATTCCCCCAGCCCGAATGTCTCCATACCGATTACAGGCACTTGAAAAGTGGATACAACGAATATGATCAGGATATAGGCGAAAAAGAATCCCGGAATAGAGATCAAAAAGTAGGAAAAAAAGGTGGCACTTCTATCGTAAAGTTTGCCCCGGAAAATGGCGGAGCGAATCCCCACCGGAAAGGAAATGGTCCACGTAAGCAGGGTTCCCAGGATAAACAGGGGAAGGCTGTTGAGGAAGCGCTCCCCTATCTTTTGCAACACCGGCCGGTTATCCTTCCACGACACGGTGCTACCGGTAAGAAGCCCTTTATAAAAAAGCAGGTACTGGACATGAAGGGGCCGGTCAAGGTGAAATTCCTTGCGGAACCGCTCAACCATCTCAGGGGTAAACTTGGGATTCAAGGGATCGGCCTGGCTGGGCTCCCCTGGTGCAAGGTGGATTATCAAAAAAGAGATCACCGATACAAAGAAAAGTGTAATTGTTTTCTGTACTATGCTGCGCGCGATAAATGAGACCATGATAATCGCCTTTATCCTATCCCTCGGGTGAAAAGCTCGGTGCCTGGGGCAGCTTCACCCATTTGTTGAAGTGAAACGTATAGTCACCGGTCTTTGTAGGGGTTATCTTTTTATAAACCACGTTTCCCTGCTCGTCCGTTTCCTTTATAACTATGCGCTTATCCAGCACCGCGGTCCACTTGCCAACATAAAGAAAGGTATAAGGCTGTTCCTCCGCTATTATCTTGTGAAGCCGGTGGCAGTATTCCACCTGCCTTTCATGGTCATACTCCTGCCTTATCTTAATGATCAATTCGTCCGCTTTCTTATTCTTGAACCCCACGAAGTTCAAATGATAGGGACCTGTCTGGCTGGAGTGCCATATCTGGTAAAGATCTGGCTCTATACCCATTGTCCAGCCCAGAACAAGGGCATCGAAATCCAGCTTGTTCACCCGCTCCTGAATGAATACGGACCATTCCAGAAGGTCCGTGCGCACATCTATGCCTATCTGTCTCCACGCATCCTGGGCAACCGCGAGTATGTCCCTGCGCAGATCGTTGCCGCTGTTTGTGATAAGGGTGAACTGGAACCTTTTTCCATTCTTTTCCAGCCAGCCCTCTTTATTGCGGCTCCATCCTGCCTCTTCCAGCAGCTCCAGTGCACCGCCGGGATCGTATTCAAGGGGTTTAATTACGTGATCGTAATAGTCGGTCTGCTTCACAAAGGGGCCGGTAATCCTCTCCCCCTGTCCGTAAAGCACGTAATCTATTATCTTGTCCACATCTAATGCCATTCCCAGGGCCTTCCTTACCCTGGGATCGTCGAAGGGCTCCCGTCTCAGGTTATACCCTATATAGGTATAGCCGAAGGAAAGGCCGGAAAAATTCTGGTATTTAGGGTCCTTTTTCAGGCGGCTGACCTGATGAGGCCGAACACTGTAACTGTCCACCGTGCCAGCATAAAACTCCATCTCCTGGGTAAGCCGGTCCGGGATTATCCTGTAGATATAACGCCTGTAATTCGGGGGACCTTCCCAGTACTGCTTGAACCTTTCAAGAATTATGTACTGGTCCGACTTCCATTCCTCGAAGACAAAGGGCCCGCAGCCCACGGGGTGGCGATTAAATAGGCTGTCGCGAATGGAGAATTCTTCCGGGTCTTTCCCAAGCTGAAGGGCTTCCTCCTCCAGGGCCCGGTCATTCAAAAGGTGCTCCGGAAGGATGCCTATTGCCCAGGTGCCGAGTGCCGGGGAATAGAGCCTTTTGTATTCAACGCGCACTGTGAGGGGATCAATTACCTGCACCTCCTTTATGGGCTCATAGTCCGATACGCGAGGAGAAATATTATCCGGATTCATGATTGCCTGGTAGGTAAACAGCACATCATATGCGTCGAAAACATGTCCGTCATGAAACTCAACCCCGGGCCTGAGATTGAATATAAGCACGGGGTTATGTTCTGTCGGGGGAACAAATTTCCTTGCATAATCCGCCTTAATTTCCTTGTCCACTTCCCTTGACGTACTCAGATACCTCGTTCCTTTAAAGGAACTGAAATAATCATTTCCCAGGATTAATGTGAGGTTTCGGAACAACGACTGATCCACCTTTTTAAGCTCAAGCCTTATCCTGGCCGGGGCCTTTACCAGTAGGTCCAGGCTTTCTTTTCCGCAATCTTCCCCTTTCAGGTTTGCGGACCGCCGGAATTCCCGGGGCGGAATGACCGAAACCTCCTTTATGTTTTCCAGGGAGGCCTCTAAACAGGGGTTTTTTGGGAATTCTTTTTCCCTGGCGGATCCTATCATTTCCGCTATCTCTTCCGGTCCCGCCTTGCCCAATTCGGGCACACGGGCCTGGTCGTTTACATAAAAAAACGCCTCCTCGTGTATTTCCCAGGACCTGGCCAGGCGGCCCCTGAAACTGAGATCCTCGTCCCTGTTTACGAGACCTTCGAATACCATCATATTGATATCGCTGCTCGCAGAGTCCGAGGACAAAATGGGGTTGAGTATGCTGGCGTCACCTATGGAGGCGGCAATATATTTATTTAACCTTTGGGGATTTCCCCTGGTCTGCTCTTCGTATGTGGGAACCCATAGATAGGACTGAAGCAGAAATATAATGATAAGCATAGGAACAATTATAAGAAATCTTCGTACCGTCATCCTTAATTACCTGTCAAGCCTCATTTTTTCGCATATCCTGTTTTCTGCGCAATCCGGGGTTAAAATCCATGACTTGCTTATCTCACGAATCGCAATATTTTTCAACGATATAGACCTAAACCCCGTAATCCATGCTTCCGCCATTCCATCATTTCCTTTATCCAAAATCCTTTTTATCATCATTTGCGGGAAAAAATTGGTCCTTGATATTTAAACTCGAATAATTATACTGTTCAAGAAAAATACTACCCGGAAAGGAGTTTCTTATAATGTCAGGCGACGATGGAAACAAGGTGTTTAAAGGTGCCACCAGATATGTTTTGGATAACGAGCTCTCTGAAATCGTGAATATCACCATGGCGCTGGAGATGCCACTTCTTTTAAAAGGCGAACCAGGGACAGGAAAGACCATGCTGGCCTATGCAATAGCTGAATCGCTGAATATGCCGCTTATCGTGCTGAATGTTAAATCAAACATGAAGCTCTTAGACGCCCTCTACCAGTATGATACCCTCACAAGGCTGAATGACAGCAGGTTCGGGGATTCCAAAAGGGACGTGAGCAATATAGAGGAATACATAAGGATGGGGAAGATAGGCCAGGCGTTCGTGTCAAGCCAAAGGAGCGTGCTCTTGATAGACGAAATAGACAAGGCGGACACCGATTTCCAGGATGACATGCTGGATATCCTGGACCAGATGGAATTCGATATACTGGAGATAGACAAAACCATAAGGGCGAATCACAGGCCGGTTATAATAATCACCTCAAACGCAAAAAAGGATCTTTCCGACCCGTTTCTGGGCAGGTGCAACTTCCACCACATAGCCTTTCCTGATCCTGAAATGATGAGAAAAATCGTAAAGGTACATTTTCCAGACATCGACAGGGAACTCCTGGATAGTTCCATCCAGGCCTTTTACGGGCTGAGAGAGCTAAACGATATAGAAAAGAAACCCGCTACCAGGGAACTTATAAACTGGATAAGGGCAATGGAATCAGATCCTGATTTCCAGGTAAGGGACCTTTCCAGGGGCAACATTCCCTATCTTGGTGTTCTGTTCAAAAAGAGCCCGGACTATGCCATTGCCCAGAAAAATATTTCCAGACGCAGGTTTTAAGATTTGTTTACCGAATTTTTTTACAAATTACGAGACTCAGGCATACCTGTCACACCAACTTCTTTCCTGAGACTCCAAAACGCCCTCAGCAAGGGGCTGGTAACCTCTCTCGACGATTTTTATATAGCCTCCAGGGCCATCCTGGTAAAGAGCGAACGGTACTTCGACCTTTTCGACCAGGTCTTTGCCCACCACTTTAAAGGCGCTGAGATGCCTTCACCTGAAAATGTGGATCTATCCGATGCGGCCAGGGCAATGCTGGAGACCTGGCTTAGAGATCCAGCGGCCATTGCAGACGCCCTGGACGTCAGTCAGGCACTTCTTGAAAACATGAATCCGGAAGAAGTGATAGATTATTTTCTGGAAAGGTTAAAGGAGCAAACAGAGGAACATCACGGGGGCCATAAATGGATAGGCACCAGAGGCACTTCGCCTGTAGGCCATTCCGGGTACCATCCGGGCGGAATGAGGGTAGGAGGCGTATCCAGGGGTAAATCCGCTGTAAAGGTAGCAATGGACAGGAGATACAAGGATTATTCCGCCGGGGGCCACCTGACCCGCCCCCAGATCGGAGAGGCCTTGAAACGGCTCAGGAACATGGTGCCCAGCGGGCCCAAGAGCAAGGTTAATATCGACAAGACGCTCTATCAGACCATGAAAAACGGGGGAGAGATAGAGATCGTTTTCGACAAGGAGCTCAAGGATAAGCTGAAGTTGGTGCTGGCCATAGACAACGGCGGCTGGTCCATGGACCCGTATATAGACACTGTTCAGCTGTTGTTCGACTATGCCAGGAGCCAGTTCAAGGAACTGAAGGTTTACTTTTTCCACAATACCATATATGACTATTTGTGGGAGGACCCTTACCGGCGCTATAAGCCCTTCCGAATAGAGGATTTTTCCAGGTTCGACCCGGAAACAAGGCTGGTAATCGTGGGAGACGCCAGTATGGCCCCCTATGAAATAATGGCCACGGACGGCTCCATCCACATAAAGGAAAGAAGCGGCGAGCCCAGCATAGACAGGCTCCGTTTTCTGGCCGGGACATTCAGGCACTCGGCCTGGCTTAATCCCAAGTCCTCACGGGAATGGCCTTATACCAGAACCATCAGCATAATAAGGCAGATCTTTCCCATGTTTGAGATAACCCTGGAAGGGCTGGAGATGATGGTAACCAGCCTTATGAGCAAGAATTAGAAGCCGAATATAAAAAGGAGGAGCCGTTATGATAGATATCTCTGCTATTGATTATTCCGCCCTGGACAGGCCCGAAATCCTTATGAACGTGTTTCACCCAAGACCGGATACAGGGGATTCGGGGGCCGGAGATAATGCGGAGGATATGCTCATCCAGACGGAAAAGGACATAGTCGTGGGGGCCAGGTTTTACCTGGCGGACAAAGAAGCGCCCAACATCCTTTTCTTTCACGGAAACGGTGAGATCGTTGCGGATTATGACGACATAGCGCCTTTATTCACCAAAAAAGGCTTGAATCTCCTGCCCGTTGACTACAGGGGGTACGGGAGGTCAACCGGAAACCCCACCATAAGCGGCATGATGAAGGATGCCCATGCAATCTTCGATTATGTAAAAACATGGCTGGACGAAAAGGGTTACAAGGGCACTTTTGTGGTAATGGGCAGGTCCCTGGGAAGCGCATCCGCACTGGAGATCTCCTCGCGTTACAGGTCAGAGGTGGACGTGCTGATAATAGAAAGCGGCTTCGCCCATACAGCACCCCTTTTGAAGGTTTTGGGCTTCGACATAGAAGCCATGGGCATAAGCGAGGACCAAGGGTTTCGGAACGCAGACAAAATACGCAGCTTCAATAAATCCACGCTAATAATCCACGCGGAGAACGACCACATAATTCCCCTTGAAGAAGGGCAGGCCCTTTACGAGGAATGCAGGTCCAGGGACAAGCAGTTCCTTGTCATCCCCGGTGCGAACCATAACGATATACTATACAAGGGCGGAGAAAAATACATGGAGGCGGTAAAGGATTTTTCAGACATAATAATTTAACCCCCCTTAGATGTTCCTTGTTTGTATCCATGCCATTTATATAAAATTGACCAAACCGGTCAAAGCAGCAAAGGCATGGCATTGAGAGAAGCTGCCCTAATCGGGAAAAACCGAAAGGGAAGTCCTGGCTTCAGGGCAATACGATTCTGAATGGTGCAGGTAATGGGCATGTCGAATACACTGGTTTGGGCTAAAAAGGGACTTCAGTGACAATCATATTTTTCTTGTGTGTAATCCTGCTCTATCTAATTGATACATTTTTGGTTGGTATATCATTTATTGCTCTAAAAAATCGATTCCGGTGGCGCTTTTCCACGAGGATTAACCTAATCCCAGATTGTGCAGCAGCCAACTACTGCACAATCTGGGCTAATAATACTTTTCCTTATCTTTGCATTACTGGAAAATTACATCTTACCTCTATTAATCATTGCCGATGTTAATTTTACGGTAGGCAATCCGGAGATTGCTGCATTTTTTGACCTGAAACCAAGTACTCCTGCACCTGAATTGTTCGGCTTTGGTTTTTCCGAGATTATAACCTGGTTAATTCAGTCTTTATTGGCAGCGCTTATTGGTGAAAAAATCATAATGAAAAAAACAAAAACCGCTGTTTTGCCCAAGCCAAACTTGACAAGAATGTGCTCAACGGGTGGGCAAACATTCCCCTGGATTAGAATTGAAAAATACAAAATTACGTGATAGCTGGATATATCAAACTTGATTTTCGTAAGGTTGATGGCTTCGTAAAAAGTCCAACTTCTGCGTTGCGCTGCATCCTTCGCCTGCCTGCTGCAGGCAGGTCACTGCAGCGTACTATAAGTACTACTCATTCCTCGGGATTTGCGCGCCTTGAATTTGAATCTTTTTACGAAGCCATCGGATTTCGACTTCCAACGAACTTAACTCGAAGCATCAATAAAGTTCGTTGCTCATAGGATGCCGCTTGCGGCATGAATTAGCTTTTTACGAGTCCGTCAAGGTTAGCCCAGAATTTAAAAAATCCATTAAGGGATCGATACTATGAAAAAAATCGGAATACTCGGAGGTATGGCACCGGAATCAACCATGGAATTTTATCGTCAGTTAACATCACTTTCTCAAAAGGTTTTAACCGGGAGAAGTTACCCTACAATTATTATTTACAGCTTAAATATGGCGGAATTTCGTAAACCGCTTATTTCCGGTAATTATCCTGAAGCAATCTCTTTTCTTTCCGATGGGATTAAAGCTCTTTCCAAGGCAGGGGCTGAATTTTCTATTATAGCCTCTATCACACCACACATGTTTTTTGATGAATTAGCCGGCAATTCTCCTGTACCCTTATTGAGCATAGTGGCTGAAACAGCAAGGGAAGCGAAGAAACAAGGGTTTTTCAGGGTGGCGCTTTTCGGTACCAGGTTCACCATGGAAAACAGCTTCTTCAGGGATGAGCTCGAAAAATATGGGGCTTCGACTTTTATACCAGTTGAAGATGATAGAAACTTTATCCATGAAAAGGCCATGGGAGAACTTGCGGACGGAAAAATATTTGAAAGCACCAGGCAGAGGCTGATTAAAATAAGCAGGAAAATGACAGAAAAAGAAGGTGTTCAAGCGCTTATACTGGGAAGTACAGAGCTCCAAACTATCCTGAACAGGGAAGTCCTGGGGATTCCTGTTCTTGATACCACGAAAATCAGCATTCAGGCAACCTTTGACTATGCTCAGGGAAAATCGGGTTAAAAGTTACTTTACTTTTTGCAGGGCTTTTATTCCATAGAGAAAAGATCGAGAATTTGTTCCCTGTTGCTTGAGTATTCAGGCTCTGACAATAAAGGGCATTGTTCCAGGGTCGCTTCATTGTTGCGCAAGGCGGCTGCAAAGGCAATGCATGTGGGAAAGCCGCACTTCTTGCAGTTTGCCTGGGGAAGCAACCGGTAGATACTGTAAACCGGCGGAAGTTTTCGTTTTCTCCAGGTGGGCTTTATATTATTAGCCTCCTCCCATGTCTTATTGACCAAATCTACTGCCTTTCTGGAAACATCTGCCACGTTGGATCGGTCGGCAAGGACAGCGACACGGATTTCGTGAGGACGAAATGCATATCTCATTTTATTTTTGGAGCCAATTAGGATATAATTCTCATGATCATACCAGGGATCATCGAGCACGGTATTGAGATAGGGGAATACTTCACTGATATCGTCCGGTAATAATACACGAACACTGTGTATCTTCCGGACCCGGGGTTATGATGGTCTTCTACTAATTCGAATCGGTAGTTGGCAATAAGTTTACTGGAAGTCATTACAATTTATGATAATAACCGGTTACCAAAATATCAACCCAGCAATAAACCCCGGTGCATGGGTTAATGCACGGATTTTTTGGACAAACAGACAAATGCCCTTATTTGAAGATATCATTCTTACTGAAGCTATAGAAATCAAAGCAATGTCTGAGAAAATATTCAACTACTTGACCGGCGTTGTTGATGATGAAAGTTTTAAGACATTGAATGCTTACAATGTCAGTTTTAACCCGGATTGTGCAGCAGACATCGTAGCGAGGGTTGAAAAACCCAGGCGAAACGCGAATTTGGAGCAATTTTGAACCGCAGGCATATTCATAAATATGTTGAGGATCAAAATTGCGAAAAGGGCGTTGCAGCAAGGTTTTTCAGGCCGCAGTAGCTGGCTGCTGCACAATTTGGGTTTAAATGGTTGAAGGGCAAACCGTGGACCACAGGCTCGATAGCCTATGCCGAAAAATATCTTCACGGTAAATTGCATAAATTTAAATTCATAATTACCAAAATAATACCAAACGGGCATATAGAATACACGCCTACATCAAAACTCATGAGAAAGTTTTTCCCGAAAAAGGAATTTATTATCGAGGACAAAAACAATGCCTGTCTTTTCATCTCATCAGCAACTTTTCGTGTGGGCTGGATCGGGGAAAAATTTTTTGGAAAGTCTATTGATGACGGCCTGGCATATTTCAGAATGTACCTAAAAGAAGAAGGTAAAAACCTGAAAACAATTTTGATGGCTTCGTAAAAATTGGAGCAATAATTATGGATAAAAAAATAGGCAGGTGGGAAATTGGCCCTATTTTTGCCGTCCTATCAATCGCTTATGGAATGATAACTTCGGCAATGAGCCGCCACATCTATCCGGCCTTCCAGATTGATTTTGTGTCGCACCGGTTTTTATTTATTTTTGGAATCGCCCTGTTATTGATAGGTGTACCGCTTTTCATAATCTCGGTGAAAACCGTTCACCGCGCATACAATTCCGATTCACTCATCACAAGCGGGGTTTTCAGGTGCCGCCGCCATCCCCTTTACAGTTCATGGGTGGTTTTTATAGTCCCAGGATTCATGCTTATTTTCAAAAGCTGGATAATGCTTACAACGCCGATATTCATGTATCTTATATTGCGCCTGCTGGTTAAAAACGAGGAATCATACCTTGAGCATCTATTTGGCGCAGAATATCTTGATTATAAAAATAGGGTTCCGTGTATTTTGCCCTTTGGCTTTCTGTTTAACAAAGCTGATTAACGGGGCGGGGGGAAATGAAAGGAGAACAAAAAAGGTGGAATACAAAGTACTCTTCAGTGTTTTCGGCGCGATCTTTATCGCAGAGCTCGGCGATAAAACACAACTGGCCACGATGCTGTTTGCCGCGGACAAAGAAGTAAGCAAGCTCACTGTATTTTTTGGCGCTTCGTTGGCTCTAATCTTTGCATCTGCTATAGGCGTGCTTGCTGGCATTTTTATTGCCAAATACATCGATGAAAAGTATTTGCACTACATAGCCGGCATCGGCTTTATTGCTATAGGCATATGGACACTCTTGAAGGCTTAGACCCGAAACGGAGATAATTAAGCCCAGATTGTGCAGTAGCCAACTACTGCACAATCTGGGTAAAAAAGAAGGCACTGCTTAGGTGGAGCAGCGGTAAGGGCAGCGCCCGGGCTCTTCACATTCTGAGGCAAAACCCGGAGTTTGACTAAAATGAAGGCGAGATTCCTCACTTTTTTCGCGGTCTCGGTAATAATACTCCTGTTTTCCGCGGCAAATTTTTATGTGTTCAGCCGGTTGAACACCTGGCTGGCCCTGGGATGTGGTAATAAGTTTAATCTTGTCGGTGCACTGCTTGGTTTCTTTTCCTTTGTTATAATCATCTTTCACTTATCTCCGGCAAGATTCGTGTATTATGCCTCCGCATACTGGTTCGGCCTGATGTTCCTCGGTATAAACGTATTTTTCGTGGGGGACATTGCAACACGAATATTTCCTGTAAATCATCTTTACATGGCCTATACAGCCATATTTATCGTATTGCTTCTTGCCGTGTACTCTACGGCCAACCACCTGTCCGGCCGTACCGTAATAAACGTTGAGCTGTTATCTACAAAAATAAAAACCCCGTTGAGAATAGTGCTTATCGCTGACACCCATATCAACCGGTATTACCGCACTGAATATATGCAGCGTCTTGTCCGGGAAATAAATAATCAGAAACCGGACATTGTGGCCATCGCCGGGGATTTCGCGGACGGGAAAACGGATCTTTCAACCGTTAAACCCGTTGACCGTATTAATGCGCCGGTCTGTTTGGTGATGGGAAACCATGAAGTTTGGCATAACCATGGCGGTTCCGTGGAAAAAATATATGACAAAAGCAAGATCATAGCCCTGGACAGGGAAATATATACACACAAAGGAATCCGTATCACCGGTGTTCATTTCGACGACGGACGGCAAATTTTGAAAGATGGGCTGGACGACATTGAAATAGATAGAGATAAATACAATGTACTTCTCTACCACGAGCCAAAGGACTTTGATATTGCCCGGGATGCCGGCATTGATCTGATGCTGTGCGGTCATGCACACGGGGGCCAGATTTTCCCGTGGAATTATGCTACCAGGCTTGCCTATAAATACATCAAGGGTTTACACGACCATAAGGGGATGAAAGTCTACGTATCACAGGGAACCGGTGTGTGGGGACCACCGATGCGTTTGGGATCGAAAAACGAAATTACGGTTATAGATTTAAAACCGGATAACAAGCAAAGAACAAAGCCATAAAATTATTTTTTATGCCGCATTTATTCTAAATTTTTCAGCAATTGGATGACTAACAAAAATTGAAGCCCATGATTTTTATTGAGACAAAATAAAACAAAAAGGAGGTAGGCCATGAAACTGAGTGCACGTAATGTTATGAAAGGTACAGTAAAATCGAGGGAAGGGAAGGAGGTCTATGCAGTGGTCAAGGCGACAAATGTGATTATAGGCACGGAATAGCAAGAACTTTCGCCCAACACATATTCCCATAAATTTGAAGAGGCGTATAAGGAAGGAGCACTCAGCACCAAGGTAAAAAGGCTGATGGCATTAGGGATTGCCCTTCGGGCCGAATGCGTCAATTGTATTGTCAGTCAGACCATCAGGGCCCTGGATGCAGGGGCAAGCAAGCAGGAGATGCTGGAAACGATTTCCGTTAACATGTCAATGAGCGGCACAACCGGCATAGGCGAATCCCTCAGGGTGCTCAAGCTGCTGGATGAGTTGGGAAAACTGTAACAGGGGTGCCTTATGTTTAAGAGGATAACCGAATCCGGCCAGGACGAATACTTCTCCAGCATCGAAGAAGCCAGGGCCTATGCAGAGAATGCAAGGAAGTCCATGGTGCGATATAAGGCATTCTTGTCAAACCTTCGATCCCTTTGTATCAGAGGCAAGTATCTCGAGGTCGGCGCCGGGCCGGGTATCCTGACGGCTGAGGTTGCAAAAAATTATCCTGAAGTTGGGATAACAGCTTTGGAACTGTTGCCGGATATGATTACGGTCGGGCAGGAATACGTATCAGAAAATAAATTGAGCGACTGCATAAAATTTGTTGCAGGTGACGTGGAAGACGAGAAGCTCCTAAATTCGTTAGGCGAGTTTGACTTGGTTTTTTCCGCCTATTCCTTTCATCACTGGGCAAATGCCCGTAAAGCATTAACCAATTTGCTGGGCGCGGTCAAAAAAAGGAGGAATGCTTTATTTATACGACCTGCGTAGGGTTTGGTGGCTTTACTGGATTCCGGTAAAAAATGGATTCTTTAAATCAATCAGGGCATCGTATTTGAAGAACGAGGTAAAATCAATGCTCAGCGAAATGGGTATTGAAAACATCGCAATAAAAAATGAATTTCCATTTATGTATTCAATATTCATCAAAAAATAACCCCTTTTTTAACCCCGTGGGGAACATACCGAGATGGACTCCGGAATTTGTAAAGAAGCCGCACATTACGGGGAGGGCCCCGGGGATGCGGCGGTAATGCTTGTGGGGCAAAACCCCGGAAGGGAGGAAGTAAAGCAGGGCCGCCCTTTTGTTGGAAGATCCGGAAGATACCTGAACAAGGTGCTCCAAAAAAAGGGCCTGGACAGAAGTAAATTATTCCTGACTGCCATGGTCAAGGAACCGACGTCTAAAAAAAGAAAGCCCGGGCCGGATGAAATCCGCCGATGGATGCCGTTCCTTGAGGCTGAGATAAAGGAGATAAGCCCGGATCTGGTTGTCCTAATGGGCCGGGTAGCATGGGAGGCGCCCCGCTTTCGGGAAATAGTTTATATCGAGACATATCACCCGGCAGCAGCCATGAGATTTCCCAAAATCAGGGAAAAATTTGAAAAGGACATGGAAAGACTCAAAAACAAGATGATTGAAAACAATTTACCCGGCCTAAAAAAAGAGTCTGAATATTTTCAACTCCCGGAAAGGAGAGCGTCCAATACCCTGCCAGCGGATTGGAAGGCAGCGCCCTGATTCAGGGCACGTCCTTCCAGGCATGCCTCGAACACCGCTTTATCACTGGGAATATATCCGATAACCGGTATATCCCTTTTCTTGAGCTCCCCCTCCAGCCTGGTTTCGAGGTCCTCCGAATCTATCTTGTTTAAAACCGCATATACCTTCTTGCTGAGCCCGGCTGCGAGAGACTTTATCCTTTCGGCAATGGTAATAGACTCCAGGGACGGCTCTACAATAAGGAGGACACGGTCTATACCTTCGTCTACCCCCCTGCCGAAATGCTCCACCCCGGCCTCCATATCCACGAGGGCAATCTCCTTATCCTCGAGCACCAGTTTCTTCAAAAATTCCCGGTTTAAAACCCCCATGGGGCACGCACAACCCTCAAGGGACTGGAGGATTTTACCGATGCTCACCAGGGTAAGATTATCATTTTTTTGAATATTTTGAAGGGGGATGTCACGGGTAAATATTTTATCCTGGTTAAATATATTGGGCTTATTCATACTTTTCTTGAGCTTGCTCTTGCCCCCTACAAGCTCCATAAGGGGAACCGGCGGATTTTCAAAACCGAGCATTTTATACAGCCCGGAGTTGGATTCATCCGAGTCTACAACCAGGACCCTGAAACCCTTTGTCCGAGCCTGGTTGGCCAATATGGTAACCAATGTGCTTTTTCCGCTTCCTCCCTTTCCGCAGATTGATATCTTCATGTTTTATCTCCTTGAATCACAAAGTTTTACCCCGCAGAAAAGCCTTATGTAAAAAAACAAATACGGGGTAAAGCCCCATCCGATCCAATCCAAACAGGAAGGCTACATCGACGCCGAAACGCCCTTTGCCTCCTCCTCCATCCGGTATCTCTTTTCGCTCTTTCGGCATAATTCCCATATAATGCAAGACGGCCGGAATTTGCAATATGTGCAGGGGTCCGTACATGCGTCACAATTATCAAGGCATTCCCCGCAATAGCCTACGTTCATCTTCTGGCACACTACCTTCGCCTCTCTGTCTGGATGATAACGACAATTCATGGTCTTTCCTCAAACTCCGTTATGATTAGCACTTTTCACCCGGGTTTACAGGCACTCTATACCTCCTGCCCGGATAAGATTAAAAAAATTACACAAAAGCCGGACATATAAATTTCCGGCTAAAGAAGCAAGTACTTAAATACAAAAATATTTTTTGCGAATGCTTCTCATTCTCAATCCTTATTTAAATGGCTCATTTTGATACTGTCAAGCATTTTCTCAAAATAACCAAACAAAATTTTGATTTCCACGTTAATTTTAACCATAAGGTATATGCCTTATAGTTTTATTTCATGCAACAAAATAATATTTTTCGAACCCCCCAAGAAATAAAAGTCCATAAAGAAAGCGCAAAGGCTTTTTTTCTTTCAGAACAAAAGGTATCTATTCAGGTATTCCGAGGTATGGGATTTGCCTGCATGTTGAAGGATCTCCACAGGAGAGCCAGCGGCTACGACTTGCCCTCCTCTTTCCCCTGCCTCCGGTCCCAGGTCAACGATATAGTCCGCCTCCTTTATGATCTCCATATTGTGTTCTATAACCGCCACTGTGTTGCCCTTGTCCACAAGGGCCTGCAATACCCGGACGAGCGCGGATATATCGGCTATGTGCAGCCCGGTGGTGGGCTCGTCCATGATATAAAGGCAATGCCCCTTGGGACGCCTGGCCAGCTCCCTGGCAATCTTTATCCTCTGTGCCTCTCCCCCGGAAAGCGTGGGGCTCGGCTGGCCCAGCCTGAGGTAGCCCAGACCTGTTTCGCATACCACCCGGATTGCCCTCTTGATTCTTGGCACCGCTGAAAAAAAGGAAGCAGCCTCCTCAAGGGTAAGACCCAACACTTCTGCCATATTCTTGCCCTTATAAGTAACACCAAGGGTTTCCCTGTTAAACCTGTTACCCTTACACGCCTCGCAGGTTATGAGTACACCCGGCAAAAAATTCATTTCCGCCTTAATATAACCGTGTCCCTTGCACGCCTCGCACCTCCCCCCCGGGAGGTTGAAGGAAAACCTGCCGGGCCTGTATCCCCTTGCCCTGGCCTCCGGGGTACCGGAAAAGAGATTCCTGATCTCAGATAAAATACCTATGTAAGAGACCGGGACCGACCGGGTGGTGAGTCCTATAGGGCTGTGATCCACCTCCAGAACCCGGTCCAATTTTTGCCATCCCTCAATAGATCTGCATGAAAATGATTCTTCTTCTTTCTTTGACAACCGGCTGTTAAGCCCCCTGTAAAGCACATCCTTGAGAAGGGTTGATTTGCCCGAGCCGGAAACGCCTGTTATGCAGATCAATGTTCCCAGTGGAAATTCCACGTCCAGGTTTTTTAGGTTATGCTCTGAAGCGCCCAGCAATTTAATACTGGAATATTCCCTGTAGGGCCTGAGCCTGGAGGTAATCCTGTGATTATCTCTTGAGAGGACCAGCCCGGTTACTGATTCCGGGACCTTCTTGATATCATGCACCTCTCCCCTTGCCACAACCCTCCCCCCTTTGTCTCCCGCACCAGGACCCAGGTCTATAATGTGATCCGCCTCCCTGATGGTTTCTTCGTCGTGTTCCACGACCAGTATGGAGTTACCCCTGTTTTTCAAATCCCTTAGTGCCTTAAGAAGCATGCGGTTGTCCCTGGGGTGCAGCCCGATGGTTGGCTCGTCCAGTATGTAGCACACACCGGTAAGATTGGAGCCCAGCTGGGCAGCCAGACGAATCCTCTGTGCCTCCCCGCCCGAGAGGGTATCCCCGCTTCTGCTGAGGGATAGATAGGATATGCCCAGAAGGTCCATAAAATGAAGCCTGGTAATTATCTCGCCTATTATGGGATCTGCTATAGGTGATTCCTGTTCGGTAAATGAAAACTCCTTCACCGCTGATCTTAATTTCTCGCCGGAAAACCGAACCAGGTCCCATATGGAATACCCCTTTACGTCTACGGACAGGGCCTCTTTTTTCAACCTTGCACACCCGCATCCAGGGCACGGAACAGTATTCCCGTTGTCCCGTCCTTCCAGAAAACCGAAACCCCGGCAAACGGGACAGGCCCCGTATTTGCTGTTAAAGGAGAACAGTCTCGGATCCAGCTCCCTGGCACCGGTACCGCAATTCGGGCAGACCTTTTTCACGGAAAAGACCTCTTCTTTCCCTTGGGAATCCATGATTATGAAGGTGCCGTTACCTTCGGACAGGGCCTTTGACACAAGTTCATCCGGGTCAGGATCCGGGACCTTGCCCAACACTGCCTCAATGGTGTGTTCCTTGTACCTGCTGAGTGAACAGGATTCTCGAAGTCGCACAAATTCCCCGTCTATCCGGAATTCCCTGTATCCCCTTTTTATGGCAAGTTCCAGCAGATCTTTGTGAAACCCCTTTCGGCCTGTTATCAAGGGAGCGAGCACCAAACCCTTTTCCCAGCCATATCTTTCTCTCACTCTTTCAGAAATCAACTCCCTTGACTGGGCAATCATCTTCCTGCCGCAAACAGGACAACGCTGTGATCCAAGCTTACTGTAAAGAAGCCTCAGAAAATGATAGATCTCGGTAAGGGTTGCCACCGTGGTCTTGGACCGGGCATATTGTATCCTCTGGCGTATTGCCACAGTCGGAGGCAAACCTGTTACCACGTCCACCTCCGACCTTTCCAGCACATTCACATACTGCCTTGCATATGGAGCAAAGCACTCCAAATATCTGCGCTGGCCCTCCGCAAAAAGTATGTCAAAGGCAAGGGTTGATTTACCTGAACCGGAAACGCCGGTCAATACCACGAATTTCTTTCGGGGTATGGAAAGATCCATGTTCTTGAGGTTGTGTTCCCTGGCGCCCACCAGGGATATAGCCTCCGGCATATCACTTCCTTCTTGAGAAATCCCCTGATCCGAATGGGGGTCGATGTTTTGGAATCCCCGCAAGTATTTCTTTAAAAACTTTCCTGTATGGGAATCCGGGTTCATGGCAATATCCCCGGGTGTGCCGGAGGCCACTACTCTTCCGCCTTCCTCGCCTCCTTCCGGACCCAAATCGATTACCCAGTCCCCATTTTTTACTATGTCCATGTTGTGTTCTATAACCAGCACCGTGTTTCCCTGGTCAGCAAGGGCCTGCAATAGGGACAGGAGCTTTTCGATATCCGCAAAATGAAGACCGGTAGAGGGCTCATCCAGTATAAAAAGCACCGGGCCCTTGGCAGATGATTTAAGATAACGGGAGAGCTTAAGCCTCTGGGCCTCTCCGCCTGAAAGTGTATTTATGGGCTGGCCGAGCTGTATGTAACCCAGTCCCACATCCGCCAGGGGCTGAAGCGCGGACCTTATCCTCTGCTGGTCTGAAAAAAACGACAGGGCCTGGTCAACGGTCATGGTCATTATATCGTGAATGTTCCTGTTCCTGTAAGTAACCTCCAGTATCTCTTTCTTGAATCGCTGTCCATGACAATCCGGACAGGTTACAAATACGTCGGAGAGAAATTGCATCTCTATCTTTTCGCTTCCCTGTCCCTTGCAGTTCTCGCACCTGCCACCGGCTACGTTGAAGGAAAAATGCGACGGCCCCAGGCCCCTGGAAACCGCACCCTCGGTTTTTGAAAGCAGGTGCCTCACGTGATCCATGGCCTTCACATAAGTAAGGGAATTTGCGCGAGGGCTCCTTCCTATTGGCTTCTGGTCTATCATGACAACATCGGAGATGAGGTCCAGGCCCTTTATAGTCCTATGAGAGCCGGGTATTCCCTGGAAAGCGGATTTGATCCTTTTTATGCCCTTGAACAGTATATCCTCTGCAAGGGTAGATTTCCCTGAGCCTGATACTCCGGTTAGGCATACAAAAAGTCCCACGGGAATATGTACGGCTATATCCTTCAGATTGTGTTCCCTTGCGCCTTCCAGAGTAACCCATGATTTTCCGGGAGTTCGAGGCCTGCTGGGAGCAGGGATAAATTTTTCACCCTTGAGGTACTGGCCTGTAAGGGAGCCGCTTACCCTAGAGGTAGGACCGAAATATGTGATTTCTCCCCCCTTCTTTCCAGCACCTGGCCCCATATCCAGCAGGTAGTCGCTTTGCCTTATGATCTCCGGATCGTGCTCTACAACAACGACCGTGTTCCGGACCGCCTTCAGCTTCTTTATTATATCAATGAGTCTGTGGTTGTCCCTCGGGTGGAGCCCCACACTTGGTTCGTCCAGTATATACAGGCTGTTTGCCAGCGATGATCCCAATGCGGAGGTCAATGCGACTCTTTGAACCTCTCCGCTGGAAAGGGTCCTGGACTGCCGGTCCAGAGTAAGGTAACCCAGGCCAACGTCAAGCAGGTAAGAAAGCCTGGTTTTTATTTCATTCAGGATCATTTTCCCGGCCTTGTCCTCCGGGGGAACATGGATCGATTCCAGTAATCCGTGGGCCTTTTCTATGGTAAGGGAATACAACCGGGCAATATTCAGGCCACTTATTGTATACAGCAGGGCCTCTTTCTTAAACCGGGCACCCTTGCATGCGGGGCAGATCCTGTACGCCCGGTACCTGGAAAGGAATACCCTTACATGCATTTTGTATTTCTTGGTCTCAAGCCATTCAAAGAAACCTCTTATACCGTAAAATGTTTCATCGCCCTCTATAATGGCCTCTTTTTGGGATTCTTTAAGGTCCTTGAAGGGCATATCCGTGGGAATATCTTTTTGCTCGCAGAAATCCAGGAGTTCCCGGAATTCCATGTGATGCCTTTCGAGGTTGCCCCACGGCTTTACCGCTCCCTCCTGGATGGAGAGGTTCTTGTTCGGTATTACCAGACCCGGATCAAAGTCTATAATCCTGCCGAACCCTTTGCATTCCGAGCAGGCGCCCACCGGACTGTTAAAGGAAAACAGGTTGGGCATAGGCTCCCTGTAGGATATCTTGCACTTGGGGCACTCCAGCCTGTTGCTGAATGTAAGATGCCTATCCGGCTTTATCCATATGTGCAGCCGCCCTCCGCCCATTCTGAAGGCCTGCTCCAGTGAGTCGAATACCCGCTTTCTTTCAGAATGGCTAAACCTAAGGCGATCCGCCACCACGTAAAGTTCGCCGGCTTCCCGGTTCAATTCCTCAAGGGACCTGATCCGCCATTCTAAGAAAAACCGATAAAAACCCATCCGAATTAATTCCGCTTTTATCGTCTGAATGGAATCGGGCTTCAAGGAAACGGTAAAGGTGATCACGACCTCTGTTCCCCGGGGAACCTCCTCAAGGAGGTTCCATACATGTTCCGGTGTTTCCGGTTTTACCGGTTCTCCGCATCTGCTGCAGCGGAGCTGGCCCAGGCGGGTATAGAGAAGCTTGGCATAATCCGTTATCTCGGTCATTGTGCCCACGGTGGACCTGGAGGTGCGCACGGAGCTGTTGCTTTCAATGGCAATAGCAGGCGGTATGCCCTCGATGCTGTCCACCTCGGGCCTGTCCATCCGCTCCATGAACTGCCTGGCATAAGGGGAAAAGGTTTCCACGTAGCGTCTCTGGCCCTCTGCGTACAGCGTATCCATTGCAAGGGAGGACTTTCCGGATCCGCTTACACCGGTTATCACCGTGATATTATTCAGCGGTAAATCCACATCTATATTCTTCAGGTTGTGCTGACGGGCACCCTTGATATGTATGACATCCCTGGACATTTTTGGCTGACAGACTGGGTTAAACACTTTTATTCACATAATCTCCAAGTGAAGGAAAGTAAAGCGGGAATATTTAATTTATATTAAACCCAGATTGTGCAGTAGTTGGCTACCGCACAATCTGGGTTAGAACTTGGCCGGGATCACGCCCGGCTCAGCTTTGTAATGTCTGGATAAGGGCGGAAAGTTCTGTAGATTGAATGGAAAGGCTCGGGTAAGGTTTGTTTAAAATATAATCTCCCTGTATGATTGTATAATCTACCGGTGCAAAGGGTTTTCTTGGTCCATTGACCCGCTTAAAAAAGGGATCAGGCTGGAATCGGGCCGGGAGTTTACTATTTTTCCATTGGGAGCCAGTTTATCCGCTTTTTCACCTGTAAACAGCACAGGAATGGATTTCAATTCCATAGAATCACTGTTTTCCTGAAAAACCCTCCTGGCCCCGGAATGAATACGATGTAAGGAATTGGTGTGCACGAATACCCGGGAAGTAGAATGCCTTTTTCCCTTTATTAGCTTTAAAACCTTCCTTGCCGAATTCTCGTCGAGATCACCCATTAATTTAAGATGAAGGGTTCGCTCGTCTTTATGAACAAGGATCTGAAAATCTTCCGCCATTTTAGGCCTCCTTCTATCCTAACTCATTAAGCTTTTATGAGAAAACCCCTTTATCTCTTTTTCAAAAAAATCAAAAGGTTATATTTCTTTATATTCTATATTTAAATTTGCCAGAGGCTTTTTTCTGATCCGTCTCTATTCCGGTATCTTATCCACTTCTACATATTTTGCCAGCAGGTCATCCTCGGTAAACAAAACATAATCCTCTCCCCCCGCATTAACCTCTGTTCCGGCAAATTCCTTGTATATTACCCGGTCGCCCACAGCAACTTCATCGGTTGCGTCCTCTGCTACCGCAACTACATCGCCCTCCTGAAGATTTTCCTTTGCAGTATCCGGAATAAATATGCCGCCCGGCGTCTTCTCCTTTCCCTCGCTCGGTTTCACTAAAACTCGTCCATGTATTGGTTGTAAATTCATTTGATTCCCCCTTTCTAACTTGCAAGCATATTATTTATCTTTGGCTTATCAAAACCCACTATTAAATGACCGTCGATATCAATCTGGGGTACGGCCATCTGTCCGCTGCGCCTTACTAAACTTTGGGCTGCACTTTGGTCCCGGGATATATCAACTTCTCGGAAATTAATCCCCATGCCTCGCAGATAGGCCTTGGCACTTCCACAAGCAGGACAACCCGGACCGCTATAAACGATAACCCGGTGGGAAACGCTGCCTTTATCTGATTTATAGTGCGGGGTGTTTGCCCCCGAAAAAACCCTAGCATAAAACTGGGTGCTCTCAACCCCTTCCAACTCATGAGATACTTTTCCTTTTCGAATACCGAGGACTGTGGGAACATTTTCAACACCAAACTTTTTGTGAACCCCTTTTACCTTTTGCACATCAACCACATAAACCGGTATTTTTTCATATTCTTTGCTGAATTGTTCGAGTTCGGCCAAGGCGCGCTTCGAGGCGGAGGAAAAAGCTCCGTAAAATAGCAAAACCAAAAAATCCCTATTTTTCTTTTGTGCCTTCTCGAGTTGGTCGTGGCCTTCTATCCATTGGATCATAGTACTCTCCTTGTCTCTGGTTAAGGGCTAACTCCCACTCACTCATCTTACAAATCCACCCTGCTTCGTAAACTAGCCAAAACATTTACACAGGGCATAACTTAATTTAAGCCCTTTTGGAACATCGCTGGGTCTGCTGAACCCAGATTGTACGGTAGCCAACTACTGCGGTCTGAAGATCCTCGCTGCAATGTTATACTGCACAATCTGGGTTGAAAATGTAACTGTAAGCCCTGCAACAAAAATCCTTTCATTGTTGGTCATTGATCTACTTAAAAAAAGGAATGTAAGCAGTTAAGCTTATATAAACCTTTGATATTATGGAAGATTTTAATAATATAAAATATAATCATTCTGCAAGATTTGTCAATACTCGATCTTCTTTTTCAGGCTAATTAATGAAAACCATGGTCCGCCATCCTATTACGCTTGATGAATATCCATTAAAGAATAAATGCTCTATCCTCAATCACCACTTGAGATTTCGACTAACCTTTTCAAGGCCTTTTAATGGCATTCACTTTTATTCCGATTACTAAATCCCTCAGGGGATCCAGCTCAGGGTTTTGTAAACCTTTCAGAAGCCCATCCAGGGAATTCAGGGCCGGAACAATAAATGAAAGAAACCATTTCTTCTCAAGGACCATGCCCAGGTAAGAAAAGGCACCCAATATCTGGAGATTCCTTTGGACTGCGATGTAGGGATAATAAACAATGAAGCCCCTGGATATTCCGGGGAATCGTTTCTCAAGTAATTCCAGGTAATAATCGTAAAGCTCCCTTGTATCTCTGGTTTTCAATTGTGCGTAGGGGTCGATCAGAAGGGATGCGAGGTCGTACTGAAGCGGACCCAGACGGCCTCCCTGCCAGTCCACCAGGCCTATGCTGTCATGGTTTACAATAATATTCCTGGACTGAAAATCCCGGTACATGAAAAAGTTGTTCTCCGCGAGGGCTGCACGGCTTGAAAGATGCCTGAAGGAATCCTCCAATCCCGGCGACTCTTGCTCGATTCCCATGAACCCCTTCAAGAAATATTTTTTAAAGTAACCGGACTCCAACCTCTCCATGGCATCCCTGTCGTATCTTTTGGTCTGACAGCACCAATCGGTATTAAACCCCTCTCTGCCGTCCACCTGTACCTTTACGAGCAGCTCCATAACCTTTTTATAGGTATCCATGTAACTGCGGTTGTTCCTGGCGAGTTCCTGCAGATTTTGCTTGCCCAGGTCCTCCATAACAAACCACCCGCGGTCAAAATCATGCATGAAAATTTTTGGAACCGGCACCCCCTTTGAAAAAAGATGCCTGCCTATTTGCAGGTAGGATAAGTTTTCCCTTTCAGCACCGGGCTGATCCGGCGGGTTGGCCATTACCACAAATGAATGCTCACCATTGTATACACGGTAAAATGACCTTCTGGACCCGTCACAGGGGATACTTTGCCACTCTAATTTTCCCCCGCCCGGACTATGTTTCCTGATATAGGATTTTACAAATTCCCTCAGTTCCATAACACGATTACCAGGTTACTTAACCGCCACCCCTTTTTCTATATCTGTCTCCTGGATCACCCCGGTAGTAATGATGCTGTCTGAAACCCTGACCCCGGGCCTGATTATTACATTGTCCCAAATAACGGATCTTTCCACCAGTGCATCTCCTTGAACAATGCTCTTTTCCCCGATAACGGCCCAGTCCTTCACTTTGCAATCAGAATCTAAACGGCTGTCAGGCCCCTTACTTATACTGTCCCCTGCAAGAAGGTAAAAATTTGCTTTCATGTAATCCTCTATGGTTCCTACCTCCATCCAGGAATGACCCCTTGAAAAAAAGCCCTTTAAAGGCCTTTTTGAATTTATGAGCCTCAAATAGCATTCTTTTACGCTGAACTTACGTTTTTCCGGCATAAGTTCCAGGACCTCTGGGTTCATCACCTGGACACCGGTAAAGGCAAGGGCATCTTTTATGCCTTTCCCGGGGGCGACGGATAGTACATTCATCTCCCCGTCCACCATCACATTGTTGTAAAGGGGGTGGTCATGAAGCACCATGGTTACCAAGTTTCCCGCCCCAATATGTGCTTCATATACCTGCTGAAGATCTATATCGGTTAGTGTATCTCCGTTTATCACCACGAAGGGATCCCGGCCCCAAAAATCCTCCATGTTCTTGATGCCGCCCCCGGTATCAAGAAGCTCCTGCTCAACCCTGACATCGAGTTTTACCCCCGAACGGTTGAACTCTTTAAAGTGATTGATTATCTTCCGGTGGTGATAATGGGCATTTACCACTATCTCATTCACACCGTAATAATGCAGGTAATCTATAATCCTGTCTATCAGGGGTATGTTCACAACAGGCACCAGTGCCTTTGCGGTCACCCTGGTGAGGGGCCTCAGCCTGGTACCCATTCCTGCAGCCAGTATCATCGCTTTCATAGTTTTTTTGGTTGAATTTATATCTGAGTAATTATACATCCATTATGATTCAGGTCAATTACAGAGATTTTTACATTCAACCCGTATCTTGCATTAGAAATGCGGAAAGGATCCAGGACAGGTAAATGAAAAAAAATATGGATACCTCGGCAATCACCGATAGGATCGGCCGGCTGTTCATAGGGGGCATGCCTGGTCCGGAAGTCGATTTGGGTACAATAAAGTTGATAAAGGATTATAATCTCAGCGGCATAATACTTTTTAAAAGAAATATCAAAGACCCGGTTCAGCTTGCAAGCTTATGCAATGACCTCCAGGAAATTTCCATGGATACGGGAGGTCCGCCCCTTTTTTTGTGCGTTGACCAGGAAGGAGGCAGGGTTTCCAGGTTGAAAGAGCCTTTTGCCCGGTTTCCGGGAAACCGGGCCGCAGGAGAGAGTCCGGACCCCGAAAAAAAGGCCCTGGATTTTGCGCGGACCACAGCCAGGGAGATGTCCCTGGTTGGTCTTAACATGAACATGGCGCCTGTTATGGACGTGACACAGCCGGGCATGGATTCCCATCTCGAAGGACGCACCTTTTCAAATGACCCGTTTATGGTGGCAAGGCTGGGGACCTTAGTGATAAAGACCATGCAGCAAGCCGGGGTAATGTCGGTTTCCAAGCATTTTCCCGGATTGGGAGGGGCCGATATTGACCCCCACAGACATCTTCCTTATATCAGGGCAACGCGTGAGGAAATGGATTCCACCCATCTCTACCCTTTTTTAGAAGCCATAAAGGCAGGGGTTTCAGCTGTAATGGGATCTCACGCGGTTTATCCCGCACTGGACCCGGAGACACCGGCAACACTTTCCAGGGCAATAATGACCGGCCTTCTGAGAGAAAAAATGGGTTTCCAGGGGCTCATTATTTCGGACGATCTGGAAATGGGGGCTATATCCGGGAAAAGGGGCGTACCGGATTCGGCAGCAGATGCATTTGAGGCTGGAAATGACCTTATGCTTATATGCGAAAACCAGGATTTAATTGTTGATGGAATCGATTCCATAAAAAAACGGGTTGATAAAGGGCGTATCTCATCTAAAAGGATTAAAGGTTCTCTCGAAAGAATAAAAAATTACAAGGTATTTTACCTTCACCCCTACAAAAAGGTTTCGCTGGAAAACGCAGAAAGGTATTTCCTCTCAAAGAAATCCTAATACCAGAGAACATCTTACCAACCCTTCCCCTGCTTCCAAAAGGGAAATCACGGGTATCTCTTTTTTTTAACCCAGATTGTGCAGTAGTTGTCTACTGCACAATCTGGGTTAAAACTTGGCTTCTTTTAATAAACCTGAAGGCAGGACAATATCTTTAAGCTGTACCTTTCAAAAAATTTAATCGGATAAAACCTGGCCTTCCTCCTTTCTCACAAGCCTTATCATCAATACGGTCTGCAGTGCTGACAATATCACGAAGTATATTAGCCACAGGGGAATTCCAGCCCAACTGGGGTCGTGTTTGCCCCACGCCCAGAAGTCCATGGCCAGCAAAAAATTTGCAAACAGCAGGTAAAGATACGGATTTCGGATCCATGCAGGCATCCTGATGCCGAATTCACCCTCTTTCCATAATAACATCCCGTGCAGAAATAGGTATACCGCGAAGGTCACCGCCATTATTGGCACCACGGGTAAAAAGCCTCCAGTGGGTATCAATTTGAAATAAAACAACACTATCATGGCCTCTCCGCACAGTATGGAAGATATTGCTGGAAAGGTCCGTACCCTCTTCAGGTACAAACCGAATATTACCGTTGGGAATAGCACGGCCAGCCCTGTAAAGGTCTGGGTTGCTATCTGAAGAATGGTGGCAGGGGGATTGTACGCAAGGGCAAGCCCTGCCAGGCTTAGAAAGATAACAAATGCCCTGCCGATAATGTTTCCTTTTACATGTTTTCCGCCTGCCAGGGGAACAATATCCTTTGTAAAAATTGAACTCAGGGTCAGAAGCTGGGAGTCCATGGTGGACATGAGCGCTGCCAGGCCGCAGGCCATTACCAGTGCTGCCATAGTGTTCCCTGAAACCAGGGTGATTATCATGGGCAGAATCCTGTCCGCCTGCTTACCTGCAAGATCCGGGAAGGAGAGTTTTCCCAGCACACCAATGGCAATGGGCATAAAAAACACCACCGTGCATACCAGCGGATAAAAGATCATCATCCTGGAAATGGTTTTTTTACTCCGGGCAGAAAAAAATCTCTGGAACAGCTGCGGGAACATGGGGTCACAGAAAAACCACAGCATAATATAGCTGAACCATACGGCAATACTGTATTTTCCCAGCCCCCCTGGCCTGGAAAACAATTCGGGATTGGAGGACATTACCCTTTGGTTGGCCTCTATAAATCCACCGTGGTGGTTGGCCACCAGAATCAAAGAGGCACCAAGCAGCACCACCATGAGTATACCCTGAAAAAGGTCGGTCCAGGCCACAGCCCTTAAGCCGCCGCGCAGGGTATATAAAACAATGATGCCGGTTACCAGCAGGCACCCGTAAAAATAAGGAAGCCCCACCAGTTCTTCCAGCACGTATCCTGCGGCCATGGGCTGAAGCGCCAGGTAGGGAACGGTGAATATAATCATGACAAGGGCGAAAATAAAGGAAAGGGTAGGGCTTTTATATATGTGGCGTATCATTTCAGGGGGTGTTACAGCCCCGTAATTTTTGCCGGCCTGCCAGATCCTTCTGCCGATTATCCAGAAAGTGAGGGCCATGAAGCCGGTTCCAAATCCCATTATGGGAAAAAAGGCGTAGCCGTCCCTGTATCCGGCCCCGGAGGTACCAAACACGGTAAAGGCGGAGAAATTGGTTGCAACCATGGTGGCCAGCAGGATAAAGGCGCCGAGTTTCCTGTCCGCCAAAAAATAAGTCTCCGGCGGAGAGCCCCAGCGTGTTCTTGCTATAAAACCTATGAGCAATATAACAAGGAAATATCCCCCGAGAACGGCAATTTTGACAGTCATTTTTTCCTCCCTTGTTTGGTGCAATAAAAAAAGCCATCCCAAAGTCGGGATGGCTTCCGCCTGACATAACTTTGTTTATTCTTTTCTCTAATGGATATCCCCTATCATAGTAAAAAACATTTATCAATAATAAATTCCAAAAATTGGGAAAATATTTTAGTTGTTCCAGTGAAGCCCAAAATGATATAAAATCCAATTACAAAAATGTTCAAGTTTTGATAGCTATAAACCGGGAATACCTCCTGTCCAGATCCTCAACCCTCACGTCCCGGTATTCCAGGCAAAACTCCTTCCAGACATCACCCAATATTTCCCTGAGTATACCTCTATCCTCTTCATTAAACCTTGATCCATAAGAGACTAAACTTCTTATGTATTCTTCCTCAATGCTGTAAGAAATCCCGGGATAATATCAAAATTCAGGGATTCTGTCCCATTTCTTTAAAAGATTGTCCAGCCATTGATCAAAGGATAGATATTCACCGGTTTGAAGGTCATAGCAGGGTTCCAGGGGCTTTTTGTTTCCTCTATCCATTTCCTCCCCGGCAATTTTTTTTAATGTCCGTGCCGCTTCCTGCTTTGAAATATCAAAATCCCTAGCGATTTTCTTTGTCCCATGGACATTCCTGCACAGGGCAGCCATTTCCCACAGGGCCTTCTCATTGAGTTCCGCCTCCTTTTCTTCTGAAGGCTCTTGGGAGAGGGCCGTATAAGCCGCCCTTAAAAACTGGCCCTGCTCTACCATCAATCTTAATTTTTCATGAATGGATTCATCGCTCATTTTACCTGCACCGATCTTATTTATGTTCAAAGTGAAATATCCAAAGCAGGAGGTATATAAGGCACCGATTTTACTACCATATAAACAAAAAATATAGGCATATTATTTTATTTGTCAACCAGCATGGGTTCCAAAAAAAGAAACCGGGCTAACCCTTTGCCTGTGCTATAAAGTGGGTTTGACCTTACAGGGCAAATTGGTTACAGTACTGTATTGATAAATCGGATTCAGGTGCGAAAAATGGCAGAAAGATATGTATTTCAATTTTCCTCAAGTGCCTATCTGGAAAAACTAACCGGAAAGAAGGCATATAATCTAACCGAACTTCTTATGCTTATAGAAACCTGCTCTCTTTCTTCTGTATTTTATCATACCTTTTCCGCACTGAGAAAATTGAAAGAGGTTAACGTCCCGTATACCAATGATTTTGCGGTCTGGATCTCGCGCAATCTTCACGAGAATGTACTTTCCGAGAGATTGGGGGCCATAAACTTAACCGAACACGATACTATTATTAATCTAAAGGAACGCATCGTTGAGATTATGAAAGACTACAAGGAACAGGCCCCGTCCACTTTTAGAAAAAAGTCCGAATACCCCTTTTACCTATGCGACGTAACCCGTGTAGTTTATCTAACGGATAAATTCGCATACAACCTGAAATCATTTCGGGATGTCTTGGAAAAAATAAGTATAGATTCCCTTTACTTCCACTTTATAGAATCCAGGCTATACAACAAGCTCAATGTAGATGATTTTTCAACCTGGATAGAGCATAGCCTTGAGCTTCCGGTGCTGGCCGGGGATATCAGAAAAATCGATATAAACGTGTATACCCTCGAGGTCATAAAATCGAGGATTGAACACTTGATAGACCAGCATCTTAATAATTCGTAAAAATTTCATGGACCAAGCATGAGTAAAATCGGTCTTTCCAGCTATAATTCAGTTGTAGGCGACGACATCATAGGGGAGCTGTACATCCTTGCCTCCCATGTGGGAAACAGGTCCGTAAAAATGATAAATTCCACCCGCACCGGGGGTGGGGTAGCAGAAATGCTTCACCGTATAGTGCCCCTTTTAAACGAGCTCGGTATCCATACCGAATGGGACGTGATCAAGGGTGAGCCGGAGTTTTTCAATATCACCAAGTCCTTTCACAATTCCCTGCAGGGAAAAGAGGGGCATCTTAGTGAACAAGCATTTAATACATACCTTAAATACAACGAAATGAACGCCGAGAGTATCGATCTCGATGCGGACCTTATTGTTGTGCATGACCCCCAGCCGGCAGCCATGATAAAATGGCGACCCGGCAAAAGCAACAAATGGGTATGGAGATGCCATATAGACATGTCCCATCCTCATCCACAGGTCTGGCAGTTTTTGAGGCCCTATGTAGAACAATATGACGCGGCAATCTTTTCCTCGCCAAGGTTTTCTCCGAAACTAAGCATTCCTCAATATAGATTTTACCCCACCATAGATCCGCTCTCCGATAAAAACAGGGACCTCGAAAAAGAATACATACAGGCCGTTTTAGAGAAATACGGAATTCCAAGGGACAAACCCATTGTGTCCCAGATTTCCCGTTACGATCCCTGGAAAGACCCGGTTGGTGTTATCCGCGCCTTTAAGATGGCCAGGAAACACGTGGACTGCCGGCTTCTCCTCGTTGGTGACAAGGCCGCGGATGATCCGGAAGCGGAGGAGATCCTGGCAAAGGTAAAAGATGAGGCCGGAGATGACCCGGATATTCATATTATCTATCTTGCCAAATCCATCCCCTCGGAAATAAACGCATTCCAACGTGCCTCCAACGTTATTTTGCAAAAATCAATCAGAGAGGGATTTGCGCTTACGGTTTCAGAGGCGCTCTGGAAATACCGTCCCGTGATTGGGGGCTTTGCAGGTGGTATCCCCAACCAGATTATTCACGGCTACACGGGAATGTTGGTCCATTCCGTGGAAGGGGCCAGCATTCAAATCAGGACCCTGCTGAGTCAGCCGAAAATGGCGATGAAGCTGGCAGAAAACGGGCACCAGCGCGTCAGGGACGAGTTTCTCATTACAAAGAATATAAAGCGGTATCTTCTGCTGTTTCTGGCCCTTGATGATTCATCAAGGGATACCGTATTTTTGAAATAATCATAAAACCTAATTCGCGGGAAAAATAAAATGTACCGGATACTAACAGTAGACGGCGGCGGCGACAAGTTCTCATATGCCCTGGTGGAAAGCGGGAGGGTCGAACCCCTGGGAACACTGCCTTCTCCTTCTTCACTGAAAGGAATAAGAGAGCAAATACTGGAATTAATGCCCGGGGGGCTTAAGGGTTGCTCGGGACTGGGCTTCGCCATAGCCGGGGTAGTCAGGGATTACTCCCTGGTTGTTAAAAGCCCCAATCTCCTATGGCTAAATAATACCAATCTAAGGGAATGGATAAAAAAGGAATTCGGAATTTCCTGCCTGGTCTTAAATGATCTGGAGGCAGCCGGGATAGCCGAACTCAAAGAAGGTGAACTGAAAGGGGTAAGGTGCGGGATACTGGATACCATAAGCACCGGGTTGGGCGGCTGTACACTTATCCGGGTTCCGGGGTGCAGGGAACTGGTTATCCCGGGAGAGCCAGGACACATGGTTAATTTCGGGCTGGAGGGCCCTCTTTGTGGATGCGGAAAATTCGGGTGTAACGAGGCCCGTTATTCCGGTGGCACGGTTAGGAAAAAGGTACAGCGATTATTCGGGGACCGGATTCCCCCAGGTGTGGACGGGTGTAAATTCCTGGATCAGGAGATGGAAAAGGGGAGTGCATGGGCACTTCAGCTATACAAAGAGGTAGGAGAAGGCATCGGTATCGGATGGGTTAACACGCTCAATCGAAACGCGTGGATCGAAAAGATAGTGTACATGGGAAAATTCGGGGTCAACGGAATGAAATACATCCTCCCTCATATTCAAGAGGTAATCAGGATCGGTGCTATGTTTCCCAATCATAAACAAATTCCCATAGTCCGGTCATCGCTATGGCCGGATGGTGCCCACCTGGGAGCCGCCTTTATGGTGGAGCAGGGGGTAGCATAATCCGATGCGTTTTTTGACTTACCAATGGGGAAAGCCCCGAAACCGAAATCCAGATTTTACCCGGATGGTGTCTCTATCAACGTGTGCTGCAAAGTCGGCATCAACCGAGTTATGCCAAGTCCATTCAGAGAGTGCGCAGGCAGCCCTTTCTCCTGAACCAAAAAACACCCTGAAACCAAGAATGGCTAAACAAGCCTGAAGTTGCCGATGCGAATTCGCTTTATCTTTCTGCCTCAATAGTCCCACCGGCCGCGGAAGGTGACCCAGAAGGAAACGGCAATCAGCTTCAGATCAAATAGAAGGCCCCTGTTTTCAACGGATCTTCCGAACAAAGCATATACGACTTAATAATATAACTCATTGAATTTT
>CAZZPR010000020.1:0-37621 GCA_964655655.1 uncultured Desulfobacteraceae bacterium
GAAAACTTTATCATAATGATATGTGGATGTCGGGAGATTTTTGCACTTATTAGTATATATGCGAAATCTTAGCACGACCCCAAAAAGACAACATTATTCCTGTAAGCATCTCCGAATCTACTATGATTACTGGCTTCCGAACTTCTTCTTTAATGGACCTTCTTAAAGCCCGGATATGAGGGCACATGCAACCAAACCTGTAGATATTTGCCTTTACTTCTTACCAATCCTTCCCCAGTCTCCCAAAAAGGATACCGCCAGTATCTTTTTTGCGGGGTTTCCGGTGTTAGCAACAAAATATATTTTACATTTTTGTACTTTTTTTGATTTTTTTTACGTTATTGTATAATCTACTTTTTTTAAATTTCCTTCGTCGGTCTTTAATACCTGCATTTGCCGGCGAAAACGCATTGGCATAGATCATGCTGTATATAAATTTGGTGGCTGGTAATTATTAATGCAGGGCGGAAAACAAACCGTCTTTAATATAATCACATGCTTATCACCATCCGTGTTTTAAAACAAAAACTTATTTCAGGAGGATGCCATGCCGATAAATTGGGGTCCGCATTATATTGTCCCTTCGGAAACAACAAAAAACCTTTCCGGCAGAGTGCTGCTCAGGGAAACATTTGACGAGGAGCTGCTGAAAAAAGAGCTGAAGGAGTTAGGCATAGAAGCTGCTCCGGTTAAGGCGTCAAATCCCTGGTATTACAGAAAAAAGGGAGAGGAGACCTGGATAAAAATAGGTGAGTCACAGGAAAGGCAGGAAAATTTTGCGGTCTCATGGGACACTGCAAGTACAGAAAACGGGGAATACCAGGTGCTGGGTCTGATGCACGTATGGGTGAGAAAAAACGGTCAGGAAATAGTGGTTGCCAGAGAGAATGTTGTAGATGTGGTGGTTGAAAATTGATTCAGTCGGCTGTTTTCCATTTGCGAAAAGGAGAGGTTTTTCCGGGGAGATACGAAAAGCCAGGAGACAGCGAATATGAATATTACCTGAGTACAGGGACTCATAATGGTTGCAGGAATAAAGGCCCTTTTGGTTTTGGAAGACGGAAAGGTATTCCCGGGCTACACATTTGCGGGACGAGGAGAGGTGTACGGCGAGGTGGTGTTTAACACAAGCATGACTGGTTACCAGGAAATCCTTACGGATCCTTCTTACAAGGGCCAGGTACTTGCCATGACCTATCCCCTGGTCGGCAACTACGGGATAAATCCCGGGGATGTCGAATCTGACAGGATCCAGGTCCAGGCCTTTGTATTGAAGGAATATGAAACTATGACGAGCAACTGGCGTTCTCAGGGTACCCTGGCCGGCTACCTGGACAGGCAGGGAATAATAGGTATTGAGGGCATAGATACCAGGTCCCTTGCCAGACACATAAGGATAAAGGGTGCCATGAAGGGAATTATCTCCACTGATGATCTGGACACCGGCTCGCTGAGCAAAAAGGCAAAGCTCTCTGAAGGCCTTGTGGGCAGGGATCTCGTCAGGGAGGTGGCCTGCAAAAGGCCATACCGGTGGCATGAGAAGGATGAAGCCCCTCTTAACGTTGTGGCCCTTGATCTGGGCATCAAGTACAGCATAATAAGGAACCTTGCCAAAAGGGGTTGCAAAGTAACCGTTGTGCCGGCTTCCACATCCGCAAGGGAAATAAGGTCTCTTAATCCTCACGGAATTCTGCTTTCCAACGGTCCCGGAGACCCCGAACCAATAAGCTATGCCGTGGAAACCATCAAAATCCTGCTGGAGCAATATCCGATTTTCGGTATTTGCCTTGGTCACCAGCTTTTGGGCCTTGCCTGGGGCGGAAGGACTTTTAAACTCAAGTTCGGTCACCGGGGAGCCAATCACCCGGTTAAAAATCTCTTAACCGGAGGGGTGGAAATAACAACCCAGAATCATGGGTTCTGCCTGGATATTGAATCAATCAGAGATCCGGAGGTTGAGGTAACACACATCAACCTGAATGATCAAACCTTGGAGGGAATGAGACACACCAGCCTCCCCGTTTTCTCGGTTCAGTACCACCCGGAGTCCTCACCGGGACCCCATGATTCGGATTATTTATTCGACGATTTCGTAAACCTTATGAAAAAAAGAATATAAACACGCTCTCCCTGGTAAAAGGAGCACAAATGCTAATAGATTACTGCCTGCTTAAAAGCCCCGCCCATTTCCTCAAGGCAACATTTATTGAATTTGAATAATGCCCAAGAGAACCGATATATCGAAAATTATGATCATAGGATCCGGGCCGATTATTATCAGTCAGGCCTGCGAATTCGACTATTCGGGGACCCAGGCGTGCAAGGCCCTCAAAGAAGAGGGATACGAAATCGTGCTTTTGAACAGCAACCCGGCAACCATCATGACCGATCCATTGACTGCGGACCGGACTTACATAGAGCCGATAACACCGGAAGTGGTCTCCATGATTATTGAAAAGGAGCAGCCTCATGCTCTTCTGCCAACCCTCGGGGGGCAGACCGCCCTGAATATCGCCTTTCAGGCGGCAGAAACCGGTATCCTGGACAGATTCGGGGTGGAGATGATCGGTGCTTCCGCTGAAGCGATTAAAAAGTCCGAAGACCGCGAACTGTTCAAGGCCGCCATGGAGCGTATCGGCCTTAGAGTGCCGAAAAGCAGCATTGCCCGCGACATGGAAAGTGCAAGGACCATTGCAGGGCAGATAAACTACCCGATAATCGTCAGGCCGGGCTTTACCCTCGGAGGAACCGGCGGTGGTGCGGCATTCAACAGGGAGGACCTTGAAAAGCTTGCTGCCCGGGGGCTGGATGCCAGCCTGATAAATGAAATCATGCTGGAGGAATCATTAATAGGGTGGAAGGAATTCGAGCTCGAGGTTATGAGGGATGCAAAGGATAATGTTGTGATTATCTGCTCCATAGAAAACCTTGATCCCATGGGAATACATACCGGAGACAGCATTACGGTTGCTCCGGCCCAGACCTTGAGCGACAGGGAATACCAGTACATGAGGGATTCGGCCATAGCAGTGATAAGGGAAATCGGCGTGGACACGGGTGGATCCAACATTCAGTTCGCAGTAAACCCTGAAAACGGGGACATGGTGGTTATAGAGATGAATCCCAGGGTATCGCGCAGCTCCGCCCTGGCCTCCAAGGCAACCGGATTTCCCATTGCAAAGATTGCGGCCAAGCTGGCCGTAGGTTACGCCCTGGACGAACTCCCAAACGATATAACCAAAGAAACTCCCGCATCCTTTGAGCCGGCCATTGATTATTGCGTGGTCAAAGTCCCAAGGTGGGCATTTGAGAAATTTCCCGAGACGCCCGATTATTTGACCACCAGTATGAAATCAGTGGGAGAAGTGATGTCCATTGGAAGGACATTCAAAGAAGCACTCCAGAAGGGGCTAAGGTCCCTTGAGACCGGTCGTTTCGGCCTTGGAGCGGACGGCGTTGGCTTCTTTGAGGGGAACGGGATGATTCTCCTTTCCCCGGATGAAATAAAGGAGAAACTCGCCCACCCCAATTCGGAACGGATCTTCTGCATCAGACATGCCTTAAAAATCGGCATGGACGTGGAAAAAATCCATTCCCTTACCGGCATCGATCCCTGGTTTCTTTACCAGATAGAGCAGATTGTACGGATGGAAGAAGATATCGCATCCGCCGGACAAATACCGGATAATGGGCCCCTGAAAAAGAGCAAGGCCTTTGGATTTTCCGATGTGCAGATTGCATATCTTACCGGAAGCAATGAAAACCACATCCGGGAGACCCGGAAGAATTACGGAATTATGCCGGTTTACAAACTGGTAGACACCTGTGCCGCAGAGTTTGAGGCACGGACCCCCTACTATTACTCTGCATACGAACAGGAAAACGAGGCCCGGGTTTCCGAAAGAAAAAAGGTCATGATCCTGGGCGGAGGGCCGAACAGGATAGGCCAGGGGATTGAGTTTGACTACTGCTGTGTGCACGCCGCCCTCGCCCTCAAGGAGGAAGGAGTTGAGTCCATAATGGTGAACAGCAACCCCGAGACCGTTAGCACGGACTATGATACCTCTGATAAGCTCTACTTTGAGCCGCTTACCGGGGAAGACGTTTTGAACATCGTGGATAACGAAAAACCCATGGGGGTTATATTACAGTTCGGGGGCCAGACCCCGCTAAATCTTTCATCTTCACTGGCGAAAGCAGGAGTGTCCGTTCTGGGCACCCCCCCTGAGAGTATTGCGCTGGCTGAAAATCGAGAATCCTTTAATATTCTGGTCAAAAAGCTGGGCCTTGGACAGCCTGAAAACGGAATAGCAACCAACGTGAATGAATGTCATGCTGTGGCGGAAAGCATTGGATATCCGGTGATGGTAAGGCCTTCCTATGTTCTCGGGGGAAGGGCCATGAAAATCGTACACGACCGTCAGTCCCTGAAGGAATTCACGGAAAAGGCCATACTGGCCTCCCCGGACCACCCGGTATTGATAGACAAATTCCTTGAAGATGCCATTGAGGTAGACGTGGACGCGATTTCCGACGGGCAAGATACTATTATCGCCGGAATAATGGAGCATATCGAGGCGGCCGGAGTCCATTCAGGGGACAGCGCCTGCGTTCTTCCGCCCCAAACCCTGGCCAATGCCGTTGCTGATCGAATAAGGGAAAATACTGTTGCAATTGCAAGGCAGCTTAAGATAGTGGGTCTGCTCAATATACAGTTTGCCGTGAAAAACGGGGAGCTCTTTGTGCTCGAGGTAAACCCGAGGGCATCGAGAACTATCCCGTTTGTAAGCAAGGCAACCGGAAGGCCTTTTGCAAAGCTTGCCACAAAGGTAATGCTCGGGAAAAGCCTGAAAGATCTCGGTCTAACCCATGAACCGGAACTTCCCCACGTCTCGGTCAAGGAATCGGTCTTCCCTTTTAACCGGTTCCCTGGAGTGGATATCCTTCTGGGGCCTGAAATGAAATCCACGGGTGAGGTAATGGGAATTGATGACGAATTCGGCAAGGCATTTGCAAAATCCCAACTCTCCGCCGGGCAAATGCTGCCCTTAAATGGATCAGTTTTTGTCAGCGTAAAGGACTCGGACAAGGATAAGATATACCCGGCGGTAAAAAGGCTCTATGAGATGGGCTTTAACATTCTTGCCACCAAGGGTACGTCCGTTCACCTGAAAAGGCTCGGTATTCCAAATCAAAGAGTAAACAAAATCGCACATGCCCGTCCCCATGTAATAGATCACATAAAAAACGGGGATATTCAACTGGTAATCAACACTCCTTCGGAAAGGGAAACCGCAGGGGGATCGCATAACATCAGGCAGGCGGTGCTCCAGTACGGAATTCCTTACGCCACTACACTTTCAGGTTCAGCGGCGATGGTCTCGGGCATAGAAGCCCTGAAAAAGGGAATCCTGAAGGTGAAGCCCCTTCAGGAATACCACGGAATTTATACCTCCCTCTGCTCCGGGCAGGCCGTATCCGAAGAAGGAGGTATTACAGGGTGATAAGAAAACCCCTTTGCGAGGGGCCCAAAGAGGCATGCGGGGTCTTTGGCGTCTTCGGCCTGGAAGATGCCTCAAAGTTGACCTATTTCGGCCTTTACGCCCTTCAACACAGAGGACAGGAAAGTGCCGGTATAGTGAGCTCTGACGGGAGATCAATTCATGAGCACAGGGGCATGGGCCTTGTGCATGACATATTCAACGAGCAAATACTCTCCGGGCTCCACGGCCATATATCCGTCGGTCACGTGAGGTATTCCACAACCGGTTCTTCCATTTTGAAAAACGCCCAGCCCTTTATAGTCTCACACGGTGGCGAGTTTTTTGCCATCGCCCACAACGGCAACCTCGTCAACGCCGGTGAAATAAGGCGCGATCTCGAGAGAAAGGGTTCTATATTTCAGACCACCATGGACAGCGAGACCATTGTGCACCTGCTTATTCAAAACATAAAACAGGGAATGAAAGAGGCACTGGTAAGTGCGCTTTCAAGGGTAGAGGGGGCCTATTCCTGCGTTTTGATGACCAGAAAGGAACTCATCGCTTTTAGAGACCCCAACGGATTCAGGCCCCTTTGTATAGGACTGCTTGACGGGGGTTATATAGTAGCCTCAGAGACATGCGCCCTTGATCTGGTGGAGGCAGCCTTTCTCAGGGAAGTCAATCCGGGAGAGGTATTGATCATCAACGAACACGGGCTGCAATCATTCGGACCGGTTAAGAATAGCAGGAAAACCTTTTGCATATTCGAGTACATATACTTCTCCAGGCCTGACAGCAGCATTTTCGGACAGAATGTATACAAAGTGAGAAAAAGGCTCGGAAAAAGAATGGCCCTGGAGTGTAAAGTCCGGGCCGATTTCGCAATGCCCCTGCCCGATTCCGGAAACTATGCGGCCGTGGGTTTCTGCCAGGAGTCCGGTATACCCCTGGAGATGGGGATTATTAGAAATCATTACGTGGGAAGAACATTTATCGAGCCTGCTCAAACCATGCGGGATTTCGGGGTAAGGGTTAAACTGAACCCGGTAAAGGAGCTCCTGAACCGAAAAAGGGTAATAGTAATCGAGGATTCAATAATCCGGGGTACCACGAGCAAAATGAGAATCAAGGCCCTGAGAGATGCAGGGGCCCGGGAGATTCACATGGTGGTGAGCTGCCCGCCTCACAGATATCCATGCTACTACGGCATCGATTTCTCGGACCGGGGCGAACTTATTGCCTGCAACCACTCCGTTGAGGAAATAATGGATTTCATCGGCCTTGACAGCCTTTGCTATTTAAGCCTTTCTGGTATGCTCCAGGCCGTCGGACCTAATAAAAATAATTTCTGCCTAGCCTGTTTCAACGGTGATTATCCTATAGAGCCCAAAAAGGGTCTCTCCAAGCTTTACCTGGAATCATGCTGATAATTAGTATTCAGGCTTTAAATCCACACTTTCCCTGAGTTATTTAAACCGAAAAATATTTAAAAGGGGTAATTTGAACTTGCTTGTTTGCTTCTATGTGGTCATTTTTTAAGAAAGTGACCAGAGGCCAGCGACAAGTATCCAGATTTAATCCCGCAAAACCTGGCAAAGACCTGCCCCTTCCCTTCTTACCAACCCTTCCCCGTCTTCAAAGAAGGGAGATCACGGGTATCTCTTTTTTTAAACGTATCCGGTTTTGCATGCCCTTTCCAGGTGCTCTGCGGCGGGCTGGGACAATTCAAATATGCTATCCGTATCACCAGGAGTGCGCATAGAATATTTTTTGACTATCGCCCGCCTTCTATCCGGAGGATAAGCCTGATATAAATAAGGGTTCTTCTCCGTTTAAAAACAAGAGGCACCCGCACTCTCCCTGGGAGGAGGGAACCTGGGTATTTGTTAAAAAGCTATTTTATGCCGCAAGCGGCATCCTATGAAAAACGAACTTTATTAATACTTCGAGTTAAGTTCGTTGGAAGGGATAATATGTTTTTTAACCTTGAACTGTGAACCTGGAACCTGTATATTAAAGAAATTCCACAGGTGCTGTCCGTGCCCGAAATATTCGGGCTTTAATCCTGCGGAGTCTTTAGTCTTTAAAGAAGTTTCTTAAAGCCCGAATATGAGGGCACATGCTGCCAAACCAGTAGGTATTGCCTTGAGGAAACGGGCAGGGCTTTGGGGAGGGGGGTTGCCAGTGAATACTTTAGCTTCTCACAAAAAACTTGAAGGCAGGACAATACCTTGATACTTGTAATCCCGAGCAATAGCCCGCATTAGTTTCAGGGTGTGTTTTATTAAACCCAATAATACACTCGCATCTTCCCTATTTCGATTGGCCGGACATTTACTATGATCAAAACAGGTACACCTGATGGCTGTCGGGGTTTTTCCCGAAACAGGTGACATCGTCAATTTTTTCCACCTTGGGGCCCCGCAATAATGAGTACAATGTGCGCTCTATTCCTATGCCTCCTCCATACGTATCCGGAAAAGTGGAATTTCCCGATTCGTCTTTCATACTCGCCATGAGCAAAAAAGGCCCGTATCCATCGAGCCGGTTAATGTTCTCCACGTATCCTCCCGAAATAATCGGCCTTACGGGAATGACATTGTTATCTATCAGCCTTTCCACGATAGGTTCGTAAAGCCACTCCCTTATGGCCCCTGAGAAAACTTCCCTGGCCTCTGTCTGCTTATTGGTTGCGCGTATGATGCTCTTTGCGCATATATCATAGTTGTATATAGAATCGGAGGTAGTATAAGCCGGATCTATCTTTCCATCAGGAAGGATATAGGGGTATATTAGATCATAGTTCTCCCTGGGTATGCCTGTAATCCAGAAAAACTGGGACGGGGTTTCCTCTCCAGTCTTTGCCTCCAACTCGTTCGGGCCGTATTTCCTTTTAGATTCATCATGGCGGAATGCAGGAAACGGCTGCTTGGGAATTTCTATGGCTACCCCGAGCTCCCTTAATTCATCGCCGTTCTTCTCCACCACCTTTTCCATGCTGTGTATAATAAGTCTTTCAAAAAAATCCTTTGCCCTGCTCATATCCTCATTCAGGATATGCTTCACCTTTTCCTGCCTGTGGAGATAGACGTCGAAATCGATTTTCCTGTTCCTTCTTACCTCGATATCCATCTGGCTGAAGTCGATGATGTACTTGCCCCTCTGTGCCCTGTCTGGACTCTCCACCTCCAGCCTTACATTGGGGGAGTCCACGAATATGCCCTTTATTTTAGGATGGTGGCAGGCCAAAAACTTGGAATAGATCATGCTGTGGGTAAGGACATAATTAAAACCCTTGTAGGTAATGGATGGCACGTGTTCCACGTCGTGGGCCAGAGGGTCTGTTAAGGGACTGAGCTGAACCCTTTCGAGGTTGAAAAGACCCTCATCCGCCAAAAACTGATGCATGGCTGTCACAAGCGTAGTCCTGATGGACATTGCTGCAAGGAGGGTGTCGCCTCTCCATTTTTTAAAGTAGTATTTATCTATATAATCCTTCAGGCTTGATCCCTCTTGCTTGAGCGCCGCCTGAAAACCATAGAGGGCATCTCCGATTGCAATACTTCCTTTGTCATCCATGTCTTTCCTCCTTTTTTGAATCCAGATTGTGCAGTAGCTGGCTACTGCACAATCTGGGTTAGAGTATGGGCAGATATTTTTCGATTTCATATTTGCTTACATGGACACGGTACCTGTCCCACTCGATTTTCTTGTTGGCCAGAAACTTGTTGAATATGTGGTCGCCAAGGGTTTCGCGCACCAATCTGCTTTTTTCAACCTCTTGCACCGCCTCGAAAAGGTTTCCGGGCAATGAACTGATTCCCGCCTGTTCCCTGGCAGCCTCGTCCATCTCATAAATATCCCTTTCTATGGGTTCAATGAGGGAATAGCCTTCCTCTACACCCTTCAATCCGGCCGCCAGCATAACCGAGAATGCCAGATACGGGTTGCAGGCCGGGTCAGGGGACCTGAGCTCCATCCTCGTTGCCTGCTCTTTGCCCGGTTTATACATGGGCACCCTGATCATGGTGGACCGGTTCCGCCTGGCCCAGGAAATATAAACAGGCGCCTCGTACCCCGGAACAAGCCTTTTGTATGAGTTTACCCACTGATTTGTAACGGCGGTTATCTCCCTCGCGTGTGCCATAACTCCTGCTATGTAGGATTTTGCCACCGGTGACAGATTATAAGAATCCCGGGGATCATAAAAACTGTTGAGGTCGCCCTTGAACAGGGACTGGTGTATGTGCATGCCGCTTCCGTTTTCACCGAACACGGGTTTCGGCATGAAGGTGGCATAATATCCCTTGAGCCTAGCAATTTCCTTAACCGCTATCCTGTAGGTCATTGTCTTGTCCGCCATGGCCAGCGCCTCGTCATACCTGAGGTCGATTTCATGCTGGCTGGGGGCCACTTCATGGTGACTGTATTCCACGCGAATCCCCATTTTTTGAAGTGCAAAGATCATCTCTCTTCTAAGGTCGCTTCCCAGGTCCAGGGGCCTGTTGTCGAAATATCCGCCTTTGTCAAGGAACTTCGGCGAGTTTGGGTTTTCCAATAAAAAGAACTCCAGCTCCGGCCCGACATAGGCCCTAAACCCCTTTTCAGCAAGTCTTTTGGTCATCTTTTTCAATACATATCTGGGGTCTCCTTCATAGTGACTTCCGTCCGGCTGAAGAATATCGCAGAATAGCCTCGCCACCGGTTGATCGGCTGGCCTCCAGGGGAGGAACTGAAAGGTAGTCGGCTCGGGCATTGCTATCATATCACTCTCCTCGATCCTCGCAAACCCCTCAATGGAAGACCCGTCAAATCCCATTCCCTCTTCCAGACCTTCCTCCAGCTCGGAAGGGGTAATGGCAAAGCTCTTCAGGATTCCGAGTACATCCGTAAACCAGAACTGTATGAAGCTGACATTTTTCTCCTTGACAAGCTTCAGGACATCTTTTTTTGTTTGGCAAAGCATAGTTCTCCTTTCATACTGTTAGATCATCAATATTCTTTATTACCACCGAGCACTTTCGGTATGTCCAGTCCCGTGACATCTTTTATGCCTTCTAATATGGGAGCAACGGATCCTGTTACCCCCTTAACGAATCCGGGCATACCTTTTCCGTTACCGCTGTCAATAATGGATATTTTATCGATCCGCAGGTTATCGGCTACCATACCGGTAATCTTGTCCAGGAGGTCGGGCAGCTGTTGAATCAAGAAAAGATCTCTGGTATCTTTCTCCCACTGTTCTTTCAATGATCTTACGGCCTCAGCGGTCGCCTTGCCCTCCTCGGCTATCCTTGCGGCATCACCAATGGCCCTTAGTTCTTTGGCCTCCTTTTCCGCCCTGGCAGGAACAATCATTTCTGCTTCGTATTTGCTCCTGTTCATTTCTACCCTCTCTTTTTCGAGGTTCTTTTCCTCGCTAATCCGTGATATTTCGCCCGCCACTTTTGCCCTGGATTCGGCCGTGTTGGCCACTGCATCCAGCTCGGCCCTCTTTACCCTCAACTTGTTTTCCGACTCCGCTATTGCCGTATTCGCCAAGGCCTCCGCCATGCTTGCTTTCTTCTTTGCCTCAGCGATTACTTGGCGTGCTTCTGCCTCTGCATTGGCTTCCGTTATCCGGGCATCTCGCATAACTTCCGCACTCTTCTTTCTCCCCCCAGCCTCCAGATAGCCTTGGCCGTCGGAGATGCTCTTAATCTTAAAAGTATCAAGCACCAAACCGAGCCTCATGAAATCACTTCTTGTTTCCCGGGCCACCCTTTCGGCGAACTCCAGCCTGTTGCTGTTCGTCTCCTCCGGTGTCAGCGTGGCCAAGACACCTCGAAGGCTTCCTTCAAGGTTTTCCTTTGCCACCCGGGATATTTCCTCGGTATTTTTACCCAGGAATCTCTCCAGGGCATTCGACAGGCCTTCCCCTTCACTGCCGGCTATCTTAACCGTGGCCATGGCCTGAATGTCTATGGGTATAACGCCGTTTGTCAATGCCCCGGTTAGTGCCAGATCAATGGGTATGGCATTAAGAGACAAACTGGTAACCGATTCTAAAACCGGAATTTTAAGCCCTCTTCCTCCCTTTATTATCCTGTATCCCGCCTCTGTGCCGTCCTTGAGCCGCCTTTTTCTTCCGGAAAAAATCAGTATCTCGTTCGGATGACAGATCTTCAGGTTCGCCTTGACAAAGGCGAGAATAACCAAAATTATTATTACACTTGATACTATCCAGAATCCCGTCATGATAAGCCTCCCTAATGATATTTTTCCCGCTCCCGGGTCATTTTCCAATGGCCTTTGGGCCCCGGTCCAGGGTCCTTATCCTTATGCAATGCGGCAAATCCAGCACAAATATCTTGCCGTCACCTATGTTCCCTGTTTTGGCGCCTTTGATCACTGCCTCGATAATCGGTTCTACGAAATCATCATTGCATGCAATCTCGACCTTTACCTTCTTAAGGAGGCTGCCTGCTTCCTTTGACCCCCTGTAGACTTCTGTGTACCCCATCTGACTCCCGCGTCCCAAAACATTGGAAACAGTCATCATGTTCACATCCACCTCCTCCAGTGCCTTTTTTACCTCTTCCAATCTATGGGGCTGAATAACAGCGATCACGTATTTCATTTCATCCTCCTATTCCAATACAGTATAAGCGGCTTCATGATGCTGTGTGATATCGAGACCCACCATTTCGTCTTCCCTTGTAACCCTCATTCCGAACAGGGCGTCCACCAGCAGGAAGAGGGCCCAGGTCATTGCTATTGCATAAACCGCACACACGCCCAGGTATATAGTCTGAATCAAAAACAGTCTGGTATTCCCGAAAAACAGCCCGTCCGCCCCCGCAGCATTGATGGCCTTTTGGGCGAAAAGTCCTGTTGCAAGTGTTCCCCACATTCCCCCAACTCCATGAACGCCGAAGACATCAAGGGAATCATCGTAACCAAGCTTGGGCTTCAACGAGGTGACCGCTAAATACGAAAATATACCACCCGGAACCCCGATGGCTATTGCGGACAAGGGGCTTACAAAGCCGCAAGCCGGAGTTATGGACACCAACCCGGCAACTACGCCTGTTACTGTTCCCAATATAGTAGGTGCACCGTGCTGCTGCCACTCAATCAGGGCCCAGGTAAGTCCCCCTGCAGCGGCTGCTATGTATGTTGTCATGAATGCATTTGCAGCAATCCCGCCTGCCTCTAAAGCACTGCCCGCATTAAAGCCGAACCAGCCGAACCATAAAAGGGCCGCCCCCAGTACGGTGATCGTTAGATTATGCGGGGTAAATGAATGTTTCTCATAACCCAATCTTTTTCCAGCCAGTATTGCCAGGACAAGGGCGGAGAACCCGGAGCTCACATGCACAACAATGCCCCCGGCGAAATCTAAAGCTCCAAGCTCTTTTAACCACCCTCCTGTTGACCAGACCCAGTGAGCAATCGGTTCGTACACAAAAGTAGCCCACAGAAGCATCAAAAAGACGAATGCGGAAAACTTGATCCTTTCCGCAAAGGCACCCACAATCAAGGCCGGTGTAAGTATTGCGAAAGTTGCCTGGAACATAACGAAGGCCATGTGGGGAATAGTGCCGGAGTAGTCCGGGTTGATCGTTATGCCCACCCCTTTTAACCCAACCCAGTCAAGGTTACCGATGATGCCGTGACCGGTGTCAGGCCCGAAAGATATGGAGTATCCATATATGACCCACTGCAATCCGATCAGGCACATCAGGACAAAGCATTGCATTAAAATGGAAAGTACATTCTTCCTCCGGGCCATGCCCCCGTAAAAGAAGGCTGCCCCGGGTGTCATGATAAACACCAGGGCTGCCGAAATCAGCACCCATACAGTATCACCTGAATCCATATTACACCTCCAAATGAATTATTTCCGTAGGAATTGACTTCATGAACCCTGAACCAGAGATGAGCGGTTATTCCCCGAAGCCAAGTATTTCATTTTACGTTTACAGCAAGGAAGGTGCCAAACTGTGTATAGGGGATAACCTATTGATATGAAGTTAAAAAATGCCGGGAGAGAAATAAAGAGGAGTGATTAAAAGATACAATTTTGTAAAAATATATATCCTATATTACAAAATGGTGTTTAAAATATTGCTCAAATACAAATTTGTAAAAAATACATCGGGGTTAGGTGAGGGCCGGATCAATTGCTTATGGGCAAGCTCAACGGTAGAGCCTATAGTCGACCCCGTATTTATTTGCCTTATATGTGAATTTGCGCTCACTTATATTCAGCATCTTTGCCGCCTTTGACATGTTTCCCTGGGTATTTTTCAGGGCATCGATAATCATCTCCTTCTCAAGGCTGGCAACGGCGTCCTCCAAAGAGAGAGCTGGTATAGTATCCGACTGTTTACCTGTCTGCAGGCTCGGCGGCAGGTGATAACTGTGTACCACACCCTCCTCGCAGAGCAGCACAGCGCGCTCGATACAGTTCTCGAGTTCCCTCACATTGCCCGGCCAGTGGTATTGAACCAGCATGTCGATAGCAGGGGTTGAAAACCTTCTGATATCCTTTTGGTTCTCTCTGGCATATTTTTCCAGGAAATAGTCGGCCAGCAGCAGTATATCAGTTTTGCGTTCCCTGAGGGGAGGCAGATATATGGGAAAGACATTCAGACGGTAATAGAGATCGCTTCTGAAAGTTTCCCCCTCCAGGGCCTGTTCGAGGTTTTTGCTGGTTGCCGCAACGATCCTGATATCCGCCTTGAGGGTTTGATGTCCGCCTACCCGCTCGAACTCTTTTTCTTGAAGCACCCTTAGTAGCTTTACCTGAACCTCCATATCAACGGAGCCTATTTCATCCAGGAAAATCGTACCTTTACTGGCGAGCTCGAATTTACCCGGTTTTTGACGAATGGCCCCGGTGAACGCACCCTTTTCATGGCCAAAAAGCTCGCTCTCGATAAGGTTTGCAGGCAGTGCGGCACAGTTTACCTTGACAAATGGCTTTTGTGCCCTGGGACTGTTATAATGAATGGCGCTCGCCACCAGTTCTTTTCCGGTACCGCTTTCGCCCCTTATCAAAACCGTGGCATTGCTCTTACAGACCTGGGAGATCATCTGGTAGACCTCCCGCATTTTGTTGCTGTTGCCTATGATGTTGGTGATATGGTATTTTCTGGAAAGCTCATCCCTTAATCTTATGTTTTCCTGCCTCAGCTTCTCTTTTTCAAGGTGCAGGCTTTCCAGGTTTATAACATGCTGTGCTATCATGGTTGCAATTATTGAAAGGAGCCTCTCCCCGTCTTTAAGGGAATAGGATTCATCATAGGGCCTGTCAACACTCAGGGTGCCTACAACCTGTTCCCCTTTTTTTACAGGAACACAGATAAAGGAAAGCTCCTGATCGTGGATAGCCCTTCTTGTGGCGGTGCGATCGAGAAAAGAGGGTTCCTGGCTGATTTTAGGTACCACCAAGGCCTTTCCGGTCTGGATTACCCTTCCTGTGACGCCTTCTCCTATGGAGTATTTTCCCCTCTCCATGGCGGCCAGGGGCATGCCGTGGGCCACCTCAATCCTGATTTCGTTTCTAAGGGGATTAAGGATAGTTACAGTTCCCCGCACCATCCCCATAGAGTTTGAAAGGATCTCCAGCACCCTGTAAAGCGATTTCCTAAGGTCCAATGTCTCACTGAGGGCATTGGTTATCTCATAGAGAAGGGCGAGTTCCTCGGTCTTTCTTATAGAAACATTATCCATCATTGATGATTTTTCCATAGCAATGATTTTTATCAAATAAAGCAATCAAGCACAAATAATTTCGTTTTGTTTGCTGAATCTAAAATAAACCTACTGCATATACCCAAAACTTTTGCGTGATTTCGCAAAAATAGTTTCTTTAACGAAAAAGATAAGTCTGGTAAAAATATTGGTAACCCATGGAGGCTTTTATTTAGCCCAGATTGTGCAGTAGCCAGCTACTGCACAATCTGGGTTAAAAGACGTGATATGCTAAATGATGCCGCTGACAAATACTGGTACAATCATTAAGCTTAAAAAAAGAGGCATCTTTACTATTTTCTATTCAACATTGTACATTATAATTTGACTTCTTCCGGAACTTTTTTGGATGGATAATACCAATTCCAGACCCTGGCCGTCTTGGGACTTCTTCAGGCAATAACCCGTTATCGGTCCGGGCATATCTTTGGTCTTCCACTTGGTGGCAATACTCAAACCGTCCCATTGGAGGAAATGCATTCTACCGCTTGAAAACATCCTGTTTTTTTCAGTCATTCTATTAATAGAAGACTTGTTCTTGCATACAACCACTTCCTTAATACCGTTATTGTCCAGGTCGCTTAAAAGCATAGGGGGGGAAAAATGAAACCATTTCTCAGTACCTACATCTCTTCCCTGGGCAACCATGTGAATGTCAAGCCCTCCGAATTCATCCTCGCTCTTCCATATTCTGTCGCCGTCCTGGGTAACAAGAAACAGAAATTCCGTTTCCGGGCTTAATACCATGGTTTCTACAGAGCCTCCACCTGTCAAGCTTCCCTTGACAAAGTTGAACACATTTGCCATTGAGGGGAGCGTCAGGGGTTCCGCTTTTGTAAAATGGTTACCGTCCCTGTTCAATACGTATACGTGACCCGAAAATCCTCCCCCGGTAAGCCTTTTCTGGCCTATCAGGGTTTCACCTTTATCAGGTAGATTTACAACTCGAAAAAACCACCTCTGTCCCTTTGATATAACTTTGAAATCCCCGGAACTCCATTCCAGAACAAAGGAGGACAGGGTGGACCCGGCAAGATTTGATACATATATCTCCTCCCTGCCGTTCTTATCCATGTCTCCTATAGAAACGTATACAAATTCGGGAGACCAGCTTCCCTGGATCTTTCTAAGCTCGGCAAAGGCCTTTTCCTGCCACTTGTATATATAAACAGTATCGCTATCAATACACACCAGTTCATCCTTGCCGTCTCCATCCACATCACCTGAATCCATGCCTATAATACCGGTCTTGAATGACTGAACGTGACCGATATCCTTTTTTTGCAGGCCCTCTGCTACTTTAATAAGCCCAGACCTTTTCTCTGTGCCCCCAGGCTTTTGTACGTAAACCGGTTCCCTGGTGGACCGCCCCAAAATCTTGGCATTAATATCCTTTGCAAACTGGTTTATGGCGGGAATCACCTCGTCCATGCCCTTGGACTGGTTGAATGCAGTCACCAGTTTCTCTCCCTTGTCCACGTCCAGTATGCTGGCATCCATGCTGACACTTTCACCGAAAACGGTGAGGCTTCCTATAATCACATAATCCGCACCCAGGGATTTTCCTGCCTTTATACCGGCGTCCTTGTCCAACCTGCCTTTAAGACGGGTTAGTTCTTCTTTCACGAGCCTCTCTTCGGCAACAACAACCTTGTCCTTCCATGCTAAACGGGATGAAAGCATGTCCACTATGCCTTCCTGCAAAAAAGAAAGGTCCCTGTCTGCGTTGATTTTGAAGGGCATTACAGCCACCTTTTTTATATTTTCCGAATATGCCGTATTTCCCAGGCAAACGATGATAAAACCCAGGGTAAATATTAAAACCCTAATACCCTTTTTTCCCATCCGAACTCTCCCCCTTAATAATCCTTTTTGTTAATAAGGTACTAACATTACTAAAGCTCAATGTAAAATCAAATAAAAACTCGCTGTGCATGACTTTTCTCAATTCTTTTTCTCTTTCCAATCCGCCAAATACGGTTCATATTGCTTCAACTTTGACGGACTCGTAAAAAGCTCAAATTCAAGGCGCGCAAATCCTGAGGAATGAGGCGTGCTTTATGGTACGCTGCAGTGACCTGGCTGCAGCAGGCAGGCGAAGGATGCAGCGCAACGCAGAAGTTGGACTTTTTACGAAGCCATCAACTTTGATTTATTCCTGAGAAAAGCAATGCCATTATTTTTTGAATTCGGGATTTTGCAGTGATAAGCATTTCTCGACAGGAAAAGCACCGGGTATTTACACCAAATCCGGGCTCCAAATTCTGATACACAAAATTTTTGAAATACCATTGACAAAGAAACTGGCTAAATCTATAAGTATCCAAACGGGAACAGTGCCCCGGGCTGTGTGCATAAAATATTCATAATTTTAAAAAAAATAGATATATTTTTAACTGGTGCCTAAATGAAAAACAATATTACCGGATCAGTGATGGTGGTTGGCGGGGGAATTACAGGAATGCAGGCCTCTCTGGATCTTGCCGATTCGGGTTATTATGTTTACCTTGTTGAAGGCTCTTCCTCCATAGGCGGCGTTATGTCGCAGCTGGACAAGACCTTCCCCACTAATGACTGCGCAATGTGAATAATCTCCCCTAAACTGGTCGAGGTCGGCCGGCACATTAACATTGAATTGATGACCCTCTCAGAGGTGAAGGGCATAAAAGGGGAGGAGGGTAAATTTGAAGTAAATGTTATCCAACACCCCAGGTATGTGGATACAAACAAATGCATAGCCTGCGGTTTATGTGCGGAAAAATGTCCCAGAAAGGTGGATGACGAGTATAATCAGTCACTGAATAAAAGAAAGGCCATATATCTCCAATACCCCCAGGCCGTGCCCCTTAAATATGCCATCGACTCAGAAAACTGCATCTTTTTTCAAAAGGGTAAATGCAGGGCCTGTGAAAAGTTCTGTCCAAGCGGGGCCATTGACTTCGAGCAAAAGGAAGAAAAACGTACCGTAAACGTAGGCTCTGTAATAATGTGCCCCGGGTTTGATATATTTGACCCGGCGGTACATGATACGTACGGTTACACCAAGGCACCCAACATCATAACCAGTATTGAATTCGAAAGGGTTCTCGCTTCCTCCGGACCTTACGGCGGTCACATGGTAAGGCCGTCGGACGGCAGGGAGCCGGAGAAGATTGCATGGCTTCAATGCGTGGGTTCAAGGGATGTGCACCAGGGTGCCAACTCTTATTGTTCTGCTGTTTGCTGTACCCATGCCATAAAAGAGGCCCTTGTTGCAAAAGATCACAAAAAGGGGGGTTTGGATACCGCTATATTCTTCATAGATATCAGGGCATCGGGCAAGGATTATGAAAGGTATTACAACCGGGCCAAGGACCAGCAGGGCGTAAGATTCATTAAATCCAAGATCACCCATGTAAAACATATCCAGGAAACAGGTAACCTGCTCATAAGGTACACCGATGAGCAGGGAAAAAGGGTAGAGGAAGAATTTGATATGGTGGTGCTTTCCGTGGGCTTTTTCGTATCAAAAAGGCTGCGGGAATTCGCAGAAAAAATAGGCATAGAACTGGACCATCACAACTTTCCCGAGACAAAAAGTTTTGCCCCCGTGCAAACCAATAAACCGGGTATCTATATCTCGGGCTGCTTCCACTCTCCCAAGGACATACCTTCTGCTGTAACGGATGCAAGTGCTGCAGCGGCCAACGCAGGGGGCACCCTTTCGGTTTCCAGGTTTACATTGACCAAAAAAAAGGAATTGCCCCCGGAAATCCCAGCATTGGAAATAAAAGGTGAGAGGCCACGTATAGGGGTGTTCGTCTGCCAATGCGGAACCAACATTGCAGGTGTTGTGGATGTGCCGGAGGTAGCGAAGTACGCTGAGTCCCTTCCTTTTGTGGAATATACGGAGCAAAATCTTTTCAGCTGTTCCCAGGACACCCAGGAAACCATAGCCAAGGCCATAAAGGAAAACAAATTAAACAGGGTAGTGGTCGCATCCTGTACACCCAAGACACACGAGCCATTGTTCCAGGAAACAGCAAGAGAGGCCGGGATCAACAAATACCTATTTGAGATGGCCAACATAAGAAACCAGTGTTCCTGGGTGCATTCAGAATACCCTGAAGAGGCAACGCAAAAGGCCAAGGATTTGGTTGCAATGGCGATAAGGAAGTCCGCACTTCTTGAGCCGCTTCAGGAGGCAGAGCTTAACGTAACCCAGGCCGCCCTGGTTATAGGCGGGGGCATAGCAGGAATGAACGCGGCCAAAAACCTGGCCGAACAGGGATACAAGACCTGTCTTGTGGAAAAAACCGGCAAGCTGGGAGGAAACGCCCTCAGGCTTTACCGGACCTGGAAAGGAGAAGATATACAGGAAAACCTAAAAGGCCTTATTTCAAGCATAGAATCCCAGAAAAACATAGAGGTACTTCTTGACACAGAGATAAAGGAGGTGGAGGGATTTGTAGGCAATTTCATAACAACCCTTGTTACCGGTGAGCAAGAAAAAAAGATAGAGCACGGTGTTGTAATTGTAGCCACCGGTGCAAAGGAATTGCTCCCCGAGGAATATCTGTACGGCACTGACTCCCGGGTGGTTACCTCCCTGGAGCTTGATGATATGTTTATAAATGGGGATAAAAGCCTGGAGGAAACAGGTACCTGCGTATTTCTTCAGTGCGTAGGTTCCCGAATACCGGAAAGGCCCTACTGCTCCAGGGTATGCTGCACACATTCCGTGGTAAGCGCACTCAGGTTGAAGGAAGTAAAGCCGGATATGGACATATTTATCCTTTACCGGGATATGAGGACCTACGGGCTGAGGGAGGAAATCTACAGGGAGGCAAGGGATAAAGGCATAAAGTTCATTCGCTTTGACAATGAAGAGGATATGAATGTGGAAACCACGGAACAGGGGCTTTCAGTTGCCTTTATTGATTTTACCCTGAGAAGAAAGATGCGGATAAACCCGGATTTACTGGTCTTGGCTTCTGCCATTGTAAAAAGCGACGGAGAATCTCTGGCAAGACAATTCAAGATATCTTTAAACCAGGATGGCTTCTTCACTGAGGCCCATGTAAAGCTCAGGCCGGTGGATTTCGCCACGGACGGGGTGTTTTTGTGCGGCCTTGCCCACTCCCCCAAGCCAATTGACGAATCGGTAATCCAGGCACAGGCGGCGGCATCAAGGGCGGTTACTTTGCTGTCCCGGAAGACCATACACAGCAGCGGTAATGTGGCGGCAGTTGATCCAAGTTTCTGCAGCAGCTGCGGTGTGTGCATTGCCGTGTGCCCGTTCAGTGCCCCTGAATTCAACCAGGATACGGGCAAGGCGGAGATAAATCCGGTAATATGCAAGGGATGCGGGCTGTGTGTGGCCTCTTGCAGGTCCGGTGCCATCCACCTTAACGGGTTTGACGAGAATCAGATAATGTCCATGATAGCTTGATATGTTTACCGGAATTAGTTGCAATAAATTATGAAAAAATACAGGGAGAATAAGATGAACGACTGGAGTCCGAGAATCACTGCCTTTCTTTGCAACTGGTGCAGTTATGCGGCGGCTGATCTGGCCGGAATAAACCGGATGCAATACCCCCCTAATATCAGGGCCATCAGGGTACCGTGCTCCGCAAGGGTGGATCCGAAGTTCATTCTGCATGCCTTGAGGAACGGCTCAGACGGAGTATGGGTTTCCGGGTGACACCCCGGGGAATGTCATTACCTGGAAGGTAATTATTATGCCAGAAGAAAGTTTGCGCTCTTAAAAAATTTCCTGGAGCATTTAGGGATGGGGCCTCAAAGGCTTACCTTTTCCTGGATTTCATCCTCGGAGGCCGGAAAATTCGCTGAGGTAGCCACGGAGGTAGTCGAAAAAGTAAAGGAGGTTGGCCCGATAGAAAGACTTGTAAAGAAAAGGGCCGAGGTAGCCTGATGAAGGAATACACGGAAAAGATAAGAGAGGCGGCAAAAAAAATCTTGGAGGAAAACAAGGTTGATGTGGTCATCGGCTTCAAAAAGGGATCCGCTCCCTTTATGGTGGAGCCGGTTTTAATAAGGGACAGTGAACAGTCCGATCAACTTTACTGGAGCAGTTTCTGCTTTATCAACCTCGCCAATTATCTGCCAAAAAGAGAAGATAAAGTAGGAATAATGGCAAAGGGCTGCGATTCCAGGAATATTGCCCTTCACATAATAGAAAACCAGATAAACAGGGAACAGCTTTATATAATAGGCATACCTTGCAGGGGAATGGTGGACAGAAGAAAGATAGTGTCCTCTCTAAAAGGCAAAGAGGTTACAGAGGTTGAGGAATCGGAAAAAGAAATTGTGGCCAAAGGGGAAGGCTTTGAGCAAACCTTTAACCGGGAAGATTACTTGCAGGAGAATTGCAAAACCTGTATGCACCGAAACCCCGTAATATATGACGAGCTTGTGGGGGAGCCGGTCAAGGAAAGGGAAGAACCGGACCCCTATGAGGATGTGAAGGATATAGAAGAAAAGGAATCGGAAGGTAAGTGGGAGTTTTTCTCGGATCTTATCAAGGATTGCATCCGTTGCTACGCCTGCCGAAATGCTTGCCCCTTATGCTATTGCCCCGTTTGCTTTGTGGAGGAATCCGACCCTCAGTGGGTGGGCAAGAGTATTGACCCGGTTGATACCATGACCTTTCACATCCTCAGGGCCTATCACTGTGCCGGCAGATGTACGGACTGCGGGGCATGTGAACAATCCTGCCCCATGGAAATCCCGGTCAGGCAATTTACAAGAAAATTAAACAAGGACGCCCTCGAGCTGTTCAATCACGAGGCCGGGCTGAGCACAGAAGAAAGGCCTCCCCTGGATACCTACAGGCCCGACGACTATGATGAATTTATGAGATAATAAGGTGATTAATGGAAGATAAGATAATAAAAAAGGCAGAATTATCCAATTTCCTTGATTCCTTGAAAAAGAACTACGAGGTATTTGTTCCGGTAAAGGAAAAGGGCTTTTACGAGTTCAGGCCTTTTGCAGATCAACATGGCCTGGATCAGGATTTTACCAACACCCGGCTTTCACCGAAATCATTCCTGTTTCCCCAGTCCGAGAGGATGCTTGAATTTGATCTGGATGAGCAAAAAGACGACGCCTATATACCCAAGGAGGTCCCAAAGGAATACCCGCCTGCTGTAATAGTTGGCATCAGGCCTTGCGACGCCAGGGCATTAAGGCTGATAGATGTAAACTTCAATAATCCGGAGTTCAAGGACCCCTGGTGGTTGAGGCATCTCCAGTCAATGGTTTTCGTGGGTCTGGGCTGCAATCAACCGGAAAGTACCTGTTTTTGCACTTCCGTAGGCGGCGGACCATTTAATGAGGAAGGTCTGGACATACTCCTTTTTGACCTGGAGGGAGATTATCTGGCCAGGCCCCTTACGGAAAAAGGCGATAACCTTTTAAAAGAAGCCGGGGTAAAGACCAAGGCGGACAAGGGCGCAAAAAGTAAGGCCCAAGAACTCAAGAAAGAGGCGGAAAACCGGATTAAAAGCCACGTGCCCACTGAAAAACTGAAAGAAAAAAACATGCTTGAGCTTTTCGATGCACCCTTCTGGGACGACGTTGCTTTTGCCTGCATCAACTGCGGTACCTGCACGTTCCTTTGCCCAACCTGCTGGTGTTTCGATATTCAGGATGAGGTTCAAAAAGATACGGGTGACAGGATAAGAAACTGGGACAGCTGCATGTTTCCCCTTTTTACCCTTCACGCCTCGGGCCATAATCCGAGATCGGAGAAGGTGCAGAGGGTAAGGCAAAGATTCATGCACAAATTAAAATATTATGTAGACAGATACCAAAACGGGGTTGCCTGCGTTGGATGCGGCAGATGCATTAAACACTGCCCGGTGAATATTGATATTCGAGAAGTGTTCAAACTCATGAACGATCTTTAGGCAATCAACCAATTTACTGCCATTTTCAGGAGGATCAATTGAAAGAAAATCCGTATCTCCCTTATCCGGTGAGGATTCAAAAGATCTTCACAGAAACAGAGGATAAGAACCTTAAGACATTCAAGTTGACCTTTCTAAATAAAAAAGGCGAGAAAAATTTTTCTTATATCCCCGGCCAGTTTTGTGAGCTCTCCATAGCGGGAAAAGGCGAAATACCCATAGGAATAGCCTCCTCCCCTACGGAGAAGGGGTTTCTAATGTTTACCGTTAACAAGACCGGTGTAGTTACCACCTTTCTTCACAATATGAAGGAAGGGAACGTAATGGGTATCAGGGGCCCCCTGGGCAACTGGTATCCCTGGGAAGAGATGGAGGGCAAAAATGTTGTTATAATAGGGGGAGGGTTCGCATTTACCACTCTGAGATCCAGCATTATATACATGCTCCATCCGGAGAACAGGAAAAAATTCAAGGATATTACCGTGGTTTACGGTGCAAGGTCCCCCGGGCTCCTGCTTTACAGGGAAGAGCTCACCGAATGGGAAAAGAGGGATGACCTTGATATGCACATAACGGTGGATGCCACCGATGACCCCGACTGGCCCTATAACGTAGGCTTTGTTCCCGCCATAACTGAGAAAAAGGTTACCACGAGCGAGGATACCTACGCCCTGGTATGCGGACCGCCCATCATGATTAAGTTTACACAACCGGTGCTGGAAAAGGCGGGATTTACTCCCGAACAGATAATCATGTCACTGGAGATGAGGATGAAATGCGGAATAGGTATATGCGGAAGATGCAACATCGGGGATAAATATGTATGCAAGGACGGCCCTGTCTTCTCCCTGGCCCAGCTAAACAACCTGCCCAAGGAATACTAAACCCCCAAATCCTTGAGTTCCTCTATCAGAGATCTCTGGGTCCTGGTCAATTTCTTAGGCACCGAGACATTCAACTTCACATAGGCATCCCCCCTGCCCTTTCCGGCGATCCTCGGCATGCCCTGACCTTTCAACCTTAGCATCGAGCCGCTCTGGAATCCGGGAGGCACTTTCAAGCTAAGTCTTTTACCGTCAATGGTGGGTACCTCTATGTTTGTGCCCAGGGCCGCCTCTGAAAATTTTACCTGCCTGGCCAGGTAAAGGTCCTCGCCTTTCCTTTGAAACACAGGGTGTTCCAGCACCTTTATTTTTATATAAAGATCCCCCGGAGGGCCCCCCCTATATCCCGGCCTTCCCTTACCAGCCAGACGCAACTTTTTCCCGCTTTCTATTCCAGGCGGTATCTTGACCCTGACCTGCTGGGAAATACCATCTGGATTATAAAAGATAGTCTTTTCCGTTACCTTGACTATATCCTCAAGGTTCACAGGCAGTTCATAAACCAGATCCTGACCCTTGACAACTCCCTCTTCACCTGCACCTTCACCGAAAATAGAATCAAAAGGGTCAATTCTGGTCCTGTACCTGGGGCCCCTTCCAGCCCCGGAAAAAATCTGGCTGAATATACCGCCCCCGCTTCCCTTCCTGAATCCACCGAGGTTACCGAACCCGAATTCTTTGAAAATATCGCTGAAGTCAAATCCTTTAAATATGTCTTCCTGGCTGTATTTTTGTTTGAATCCCTCGGAGCCAAACATATCGTACTGTTTCTTTTTTTCCGGGTCGCTCAGAACGGCATATGCCTCGCTTATATCCTTGAACCTGTTTTCGGCCTGCTTATTCCCCTTATTTCTGTCCGGATGGTATTGCATGGCCAGTTTCCTGTACGCCTTCTTGATCTCCTCGGGACTGGCAGACCTGTTTACACCCAATACTTTGTAATAATCCTTGCCCGTCATTTTTCTGGTTTTATTTGTTTGAAATCCTAAGGATTAATTATCCATAGAATATTATTCTTGAAATATAAGCAGGACAGGCGCCAAAGTCAAGAAGCCCTGCTTCCCCTTTCTGCAGTTGTCCTGGCAAATATGCCCCCCCTGGCGGACCAGCGTATTTCCACCTTCAGCCATTCAGGTTTACAGGCCCTGAAAAGTTTCTCCGCTATCTCCCCGGTTATATATTCCTGCCAGTTCCTCTTGTTTCTCCACATCATCAAGTAATCCCTTACGGATTTGCTTTCAAGGATATTTTTGTCGGGAATATACGTTATTACCACAACACCCTGGTCGTGTCTTTCTGAAACCGGGCAAAGGGATTGGAATTCCGGATACTCCCATTCAATAACCGGTTTGTGGCCCATTGCAGGGAATATTGTTATTTTAACATCTTCAGGCGTCTCTACCTGCACCTCCGACGATCTCGAATAATCAGTCATTATACCTCTCCCTTATGGTTTTAATACCGTGTCATTTTAAGCAACACTTTACCTGTTTTTCATTTAGCCCCTGGGCAGAAAATTTTTAACAAGGATTGAAAAATTATTGCTAATCCATATATGACGCCCAAATTCAGGGGTTTCAATCAGACTAACCTTTTTTGGAGCGGATACTCAAATTATAATTTTAATTGAGGGAGATAAGATGTTATAAAGGGTCCAGATTTCAGGCTTTAGCAGGAGGGATTAGATTGATAAACTCCAGGAAAACATCGGTTGCTTTAGGAATAACGTTTTTTATATTACTTTTTTTAAGTCTTATAAGCCTCCACGCAGGTGAGAAGGGGAAAGATCGGCTCCTTATCAAAATGGATAAATCCACCATACAGCCCGATGACGGGGACAGCTTTTTTTACAAAGATCTTGCCATTAGGGTCCTGGGAATAGATGCCCCGGAAATCGTACATGAGGAGCATGGCATATTCAAAGACCAAGCCTGCGGCAAAAAAGCGGCCGCTTTTACAAGGAAGACACTGACAGGGGCAAAAGTCCTGGAATACATGCCCTTTAAAAGGGATAAATATGACCGGCTCCTGGCTCACGTATTTGTGGACGGAGAACTGCTCTCCGTCCGACTTATCAGGGCAGGACTGGCATATGAAACGGTTTCCTACTATGGCGATAACGGATTTCCGGTGCTGGCCGAAAAGATAATCGAGGCTGCACGGGAAACCCCAAGACCATCCTTTGAGCAGCCTTATATCTGGCGCCGAAGGCATCAGAGAAAAAAATGAAAACCGAGACAAACACCCTGGAGGTAATAACTACCCATATAAATGCAGACTTTGATGCGGTGGCCTCCATGCTGGCAGCCAAAAAGCTTTATCCCGATGCCCTGATGGTTTTTCCAGGGGCCCAGGAAAAGAATTTGAGAAATTTCTTTTTGCAGTCCACCTCATATATATTTGATTTCGTCAGAATCAAAGATGTGGACTTAAAAAAAATCAAAAGGCTCATACTGGTCGATACCCGGCAAAAGAGGAGAATCGGTAAATTCAAGGAGATTATAGAAAGGGATGACCTGGAGATACATATATATGATCACCATCCGCCCTCAGACGATGATATACGGGGTGACTTCGAGATGGTAAAGGAACTTGGTGCCGGAACTTCCATACTAACGGATATAATAAGGCACAGGGGTATCCAAATCAATCCGGAGGAAGCAACCCTCATGTCCCTGGGGATATACGAGGATACGGGCTCCTTTACCTTCGCCTCCACAAAGGCGGAAGACCATGAGGCCGCCGCATGGCTTTTACAACAGGGCGCCTCAATTAATACAATCTCAGATATGCTCACGAGGGACCTTACCGCCGAACAAATATGGCTTTTGAACGATCTCATGGATTCCGCCACCAAAAAAAACATAAACGGTGTGGAGGTGGTAATCGCCAAGGCCAGAGCCAGTAAATACATAGGTGATTTTGCCGTACTGGTGCAAAAATTCATGGAAATGGAGAATTTGAATGTAATATTTGCCCTTGCCCAGATGGAAAACAGGGTTTATCTGGTAGCAAGAAGCAGGCTCCCGGAGGTGAATGTGGCGGATATAGCCTTTGAATTCGGCGGAGGAGGCCACCCCCAGGCCGCCTCCGCAACCATAACCGACAAGACCCTTATCCAGGTGGAGGAATACCTCAATGCACTGCTGCTGAGCAGGGTTAATTTCGAGCGGCTGGCCAAGGATATCATGACCTCTCCGGTTATACAAATAAAGCCCGGGGCTACCATAAAAGAGGCCAGCGAAACCTTAACCAGATATAACATAAATGCCCTGATGGTTATAGACGAGCAGGATGTACTCAAGGGGCACATATCCAGGCAGGTGGCAGACAGGGCTATTTTCCTGGGACTGGAGACCAGGCCGGTAAGAGAATATACGAATGTAGAATATTTTTCTGCACGCCCTGATACCAGTTTGAAAGAGATACAGGACCTGATCATAAACAACAAGATAAGGATACTTCCCGTGCTTCAAAATGGGCGGACAAAAGGGGTTATTACCAGGACAGATTTGCTGAATGTGCTGGTTGAAAGATCCTCTGCCCCAGAATTCCTGTATGATTCAGACGAATCACCCAGGTTCGTTCGAAAGAAGAATATAAAAAACCTGCTTATAGAAAGGCTGCCCGAAAGGATAATAACCTTGTTGAACAGCCTGGGGGAAACAGCGGATCACCTGAACTGGAATGCATATCTGGTCGGAGGGTTGGTAAGGGACGTTATCCTGAAAAGGGAAAACCTCGATGTAGACATAGTAATAGAAGGCAACGGTATAGAATTCGCCGGATCATTTGCCGACAAGTACGGAGCAGAAACAAAGACCTATCCCAAATTCGGGACGGCAATGGTTATTATGCACGACGGTTTCAAGGTAGACATTGCCACTGCCAGGACTGAGCATTACGAGTCACCGGCTGCACCCCCGGTGGTGGAGCTGAGCTCTTTAAAGCTGGACATGTTCAGAAGGGACTTTACAATAAATACGTTGGCGGTTCATCTTAATAAGAAGCACTTTGGAATCCTGATAGATCATTTCGGAGCCTTTAAGGACATCAAGGAAAAGGTCCTCAGGGTAATCCACAGCCTGAGCCTGGTGGAAGATCCAACAAGGATCCTGAGGGCCATAAGGTTTGAGCAGAGGTTCGGGTTCAGGATAGGCAAGCTCACCCAAAGACTGATCCAAAATGCATTAAACATCAATTGCTTTGAAAACCTTTCCGGCCAAAGGTTCTTTACGGAGCTTAAGCTCATCCTCAAGGAGCAGGAACCACTGGGTGCAATAGAAAAATTGAATGAATACGGAATATTGAAATTTATTTCCCCGGAGATGAGGCTTACAGAGGATGTCAGGGCTACCCTTAAAAATATAAAGGGGGTCCTGGCATGGTTTGATCTTCTTTATTTGGGCATTCCTTATGAACCGTGGAAGGTTTATTTTCTCGGTTTAACCTCGTCCTTAAATAAGGAGTCTCTGGGCGATTTGATGGAAAGGATGCAGGTTCAGGATAAAGAAATCATAAGATTGTCTTGGGAGCGAAACCGGGCGAAAAAGGCCCTGGGTAACCTCTCACGTATGAAGGGCAAAAAGAACTATCCACTGCACACAATACTTACAGCTCTATCCACCGAGGTGTTGCTTTACACCGTGGCCAGGACCAAGAGCGAAAAGATAAAAAGAAACATATCCATATTTTTTACCAAGCTCAGGGGAACAGAGATATTTTTGAGAGGCAAGGATCTCGTAAAATTGGGTTTTAAGCCCGGCCCCCTTTTTAAGAAAATCCTGGACGCCACCTTAAAGGCCAAGCTGGAAGGCGATGTCAAAACAAAAGAAGAAGAGATAGAATTCATAAAGAAAAAATTCAGCGGTTCCCACGGGGATTAGGAAAACGGAGGTTTTTAGATGGAAAAAAAGAGGATTGTAAGCGGCATGAGGCCCACAGGCAGGATTCATCTGGGGCACGTACACGGGGCGCTTGAAAACTGGCGGTCACTCCAGGATGAATACCTTTGTTTTTTCTTTATTGCAGACTGGCACGCCTTGACCAGCGAATACCAGCACCCGGAGATAATCAAGGAAACCACGAATGATTTGATTATCGACTGGATAGCAGTGGGCCTTGATCCGGAAAAATGTGTTTTTTTCGTTCAGTCATGCATCAAGGAGCATGCAGAGCTGCAATTGCTGTTCTCCATGATAACCCCTTTGTCCTGGCTGGAGAGAAACCCGACCTACAAAGAGCAGCTCAAGGAAATGTCCCAGAGGGATCTCTATACTTACGGCTTCCTTGGATACCCGGTCCTCCAGGCAGCGGATATTCTGATGTACAAGGCCAACGGCGTGCCGGTGGGAGAAGATCAAAGCCCCCATGTCGAACTTACCAGGGAAATAGCCCGAAGATTCAACTTTTTCTATTCGGAAATATTTCCGTTGCCGGAGGTACTTCTTGCACCCCAGGCCAAGATACTGGGCACGGACAGGAGGAAGATGAGCAAAAGTTATGACAACGCCCTGTTTATTTCGGATTCGGAAGACGCTTTAAACAAAAAGGTTTCCGGCATGATTACCGATCCCCAGAGGGCGAGAAAAAACGATCCGGGCAGGCCGGAGTTCTGCAACATTTTCACTTTTCACCAATTATACACGGATGAGGAAAAGGTTAAACAGATCGAGGGGGACTGCCGCAAGGCCTCCATAGGGTGCGTGGAATGCAAGCGGATAATGGCGAAGAACCTTTGCAGGGCCCTGGAGCCCGCAAGGGAGAAAAGGAAAGAGCTAAAGGCGAACCCGGATGTTGTGGATAATATACTGGATGAGGGGAACAAAAAAGCCGGGAATATCGCAAAAAAAACCATGGAAGAGGTAAGAGAAGCTCTCGGGATTTAGGCATGGGATTTAAGGCAAGACTGGAGGCATTTGAGGGCCCCCTTGATCTGCTTCTGCATCTAATAAAGATAAACCAAGTAGATATCTCGGATATTCCTGTTTCAATTATTACAAGCCAATACCTGGAATATCTGGACCTGATGAGGGCACTGGACATAAATGTGGAAGGCGATTTTTTGGTTATCGCCTCCACGCTCTTGCATATAAAATCCAAAATGCTTCTTCCGCAGAAGGATGACTCGGATGAGATAGAAGACCCCAGGGAGGAAATAGCACAACCCCTCAAGGAGTATCTTCAGCTCAAACAGGCGGCGAATGAACTGGAATCGCGGGACCTGCTATACAGGGACGTGTTCAAAAGGGGTGTGGAATATGAGGATATGGAAGCGGAAGATGACAGCCCCATGGTTAATGTAAACCTTTATGAATTGATGGATGCCTTTAAAAATGTTATCAAAAGCACTCATCCGGGCGAGGCCCTAAGATTCAAGGCAGAGAAATGGACGGTAAAAATGAAAATCGATGAAATTAAGAAGGTTTTGAAAAAAAAGGGAGAAATGAACTTCACAGACCTCTTTCCCAGAAGGCATACCCTGTCGGAGATGATCGCCACCTTTCTGGCCTTGCTCGAACTAATAAAGGAAGGATTAGTAAACGCCTTTCAGGCCGAAGGAGGAGGTGACATAAGGCTTACGGCCGTTTAATAAATCCCGGCTGAAGGGAAAAAAGAAGGCAAAGACAATTAATATATGAGGTCAATTTGTCAAGAATTTCTGATAATTCCCATAAGGACTCATCCTTGAAATTGATAGTGGAATCCCTTCTCTTTGCATCCGGTGAACCCTTGTCCCCGGAAAAGATTAGATCTTTTTTACCCGGCAGGGATATAAAGGAAATAAGGGCCGCCCTCCAGGAGCTTAAAGGGGAATACGAGGGGATGAAAAGGAGCTTTGTCATCAAGGAGGTGGCAAAGGGTTTTCAATTCCGTTCGCTGCCGGAATTCAGACCCTATATAGCCAATATGTTCAAGTCCAGCCCATCCAAGTTAAGCAAGGCGGCACTGGAAACTTTGGCCATCGTCGCCTACAAGCAGCCGATAATCCGCCAGGAAATAGAAAGGTTCAGGGGTGTAGATGTAGGGGGCATACTAAAAAACCTTCTCCAAAGAAACCTCATCCGGATAGTGGGCCGTAAGTCCCTGCCCGGCAAACCAATCATATATGGCACCACAAAGGAATTTCTCGAAGTCTTTGACCTGGATGATCTTTCGTCGCTCCCTACATTGAAGGAGATAGAAGAGCTTGGTTCCGAGGGCAATGAGGAACCCTCCTAAGCGGATGAGACTGAACAAGATCATCGCCCTTTCCGGAATAGCTTCCAGAAGAAAGGCGGACAACCTCATTTCCTCCGGTGCGGTAATGGTAAACGGACGCGTGGAACGGAAGCTTGGCTCAAAGGCCGTCTGGGGAAAAGACCACATAACCGTCGAAGGCCGTCCTGTCCCGGATCCCCCAAAAAAGATATACCTTATGCTTAACAAGCCTTTTGGATATGTAAGCACCTTGCATGACCCCGAGGGCCGGCCAATAATTTTGGATTTAATCCCGGACGCAAGTGAAAGGGTATACCCTGTGGGCAGGCTCGATTTTGACAGCCAGGGCCTCATGATACTTACCAACGACGGCGAATTGGCCTACAGGCTTATGCACCCCAGGTACCGTGTTCCAAGGACCTACAAGGCAAAAGTTGTGGGCACGGTTTCAGATGATTCGGTAAGCACATTGAAAAAGGGTGTAGATCTCCGCGACGGCAGGACCAATCCCGCCCGCGTCAGGATACTTAAAAGGGAACGGGAAAGGAGTGTGCTGAGGGTTATAATCACTGAGGGCAGATACAGGGAAATAAGGAGAATGTTTGCTGCAGTAGGCCATGACACCATCAGCCTTGCAAGGACAGGATACGGGCCCCTGGCCCTGGGAAGGTTAAAGGTAGGAAAATACAGGTTGCTGAGTGGGGCCGAAATTGATGAATTGCGATCAGTGGTGGGGTTGAGCAATTACCCTCGGAGCAATAAAGACCGGGGGTGATGGCGCAATCTATGAAATTCTCGGAGGTAAAACCCTAAAATAAAAGGCCCGGGATTACGTACGGATCGCTAAACAAATTTTTTATTTACAAAAACAATAAACTGTATTATCAATTACACAAGAAAAAGGGGCGGTTAACTCAGCGGGAGAGTGCCATCCTCACACGGTGGAAGCCCCGGGTTCAAACCCCGGACCGCCCACCACGAAAACTTCAGTGTTTATGCCTTTATTTTCTCAATTGCACAAAACTTTCCAGGTGTACGGACTTTTTAACCCAGATTGTGCAGTGGATATGGGTTTAAGTAACCGCAATCTCTAAGATAATTAAATATCTCTTTTTTAACGGCTCGGTCTATGGAACTCTCCAGTGAATTCAGGTTTAACCTAGGATAACGCTTCCAGAGCAGTTTCCTGTTGTAGATCTTCTTGGTAAACAGGCTTTCCGGTACAAAGGCACCTTCTTTTACCTCAAACTCGAATTTCACCCTTACCGGTATCTCCACCCTCTCCATAGGCATACCCATTATATGGTGAATGACCTTTTTCTCCGCAATCCAAACCACTCTTTTGCCTCCGAAAATTTATCGTTTATTCCCCTTTAAAACCAAATATCTTTTCTGCAAGGGCAAATATAGACCTGGAGATCCCGCTCTGAGGATTCCGCAGCACAAACGGAGTTCGTTTGCGCATCGCCTCGGCTACGGCATCGTGTTTAGGGATGTAACCAAGATAATCCATATCCAGGTCCAGAAATTCCTTTGCAACCCGTGTTAATACCTCGCAGGTTTTTCTATCCTCCTGTTCCCGGGTGACAAAATTTAGTACAACATGGAATCCCTTTCTTTTATTGTAATCCCTGGAGAGTATCTTTATCAATGCATATGCATCAGTCAAGGATGCAGGATCCGGGCTCAAAACGATTATGCTATACGTGGTAAAACCGTTAAACCATAACACCGAAGGCCCTATACCTGCGGCAGTGTCCACCAGGACATAATCGAACTGTCCGGCAATCAAATCCATATATTCCCCTAATTGATTCTGCTCCTCCGGGCCAAGGGTAACCATATCCGGCACTCCGGAGCTGGCCGGGAGTATTCCGATACCCTTGTCCAGATATATAACCGATTCCATTGGATCGGCCCCCTTATCCAGGACATCCCTGATGGTTTTATTCACCGAGAGACCCAGCAGTACATCTACATTTGCCAGACCCAGGTCTCCGTCAACTACAAGCACCCGGAAATCCTTTTCGGCAAGGGCAAAGGCAAGGTTTACCGCTATACTGGTCTTTCCGACCCCACCCTTTCCGCTCGTAATAGACAATGTTACTGGTTTTTTTTGTATTTTCATGATCTACCGGTTATCACCCTCCCTTTCGGATTCCATGGTAAATAGGGCCTCCCGCTCCTTTGCTGATACCTCCGCAGGAAGCTTCTCCCCTTCCGGTTCCCTGAACCGCACGCAGTTTCTTCCCTCCTGCTTGGCCTTGAGAAGAAAAGAATCGGTACGTTTTATGAAATTCTCTATGGAAAGTCTTTCTGTGTAACTGTATATATCAACACCGAAGCTGGCAGACAAATTTACCCTTCTGTCATTCAATTTTACCGGTGACCCCTCCAGGGACGCCCTCAGCCTTTCGGCCGCACGAGCCCCCTGGGGTAAGCGGGTTCCAGGAAGTATAATAGCGAATTCCTCTCCTCCATACCTGCACGGAATATCAATGTTACGTATGTTTTTGCAGAATATATCGCTGGCCCATTTAAGGGCCTTGTTTCCTGCACCGTGACCATGGGTGTCGTTTATGTACTTAAAATGATCCAGATCGATCATGATGAGCGCGGTAGGAAGCCCGGTTCTTCTGGTACGCTCCATTTCCATATTCAGGGCCTTCAGGAGGTATCTATAGTTAAAAATCCCGGTTAAGCTGTCGGTCTGGGACAGCTCTTTTAATCTGCTAATCTCCTTCTTTAACCGGTCCACTTCATATAAAACCGGACAATTTTTATAATCGAAAGGGCAACTTGTTTTTTGGTCGGATGATTTCAAGGGATTCAACGAGTCTCAAGTTAAACATATATTATTCAATCTAACAGACAAACGCACATTATTCAACCACCACTTTAGGCGTTGGTAAAGGTCCTTAAAAAATAACGCATCAAGTATCCTGTTAATAAAAGAAAAAATGCCTCCATTTTTTAGTTTATTTGAGTTAGGAAGGTTTTTCCTGCTTTTTGGTTCTTCATAAGAAGCCCGACTATCAGCAGATACCCGGCCACCCAAAGCCCTGCCCATTTCCTCAAGGCAACATCTACTGGCCTCAAAGCATGTGCCCTCATATTCGGGCTTTAAGGTAATTCATCAAAATCATAAATTTACTCCCAGGTGTAAACCCCGAATATTTCGGGCACGGGCAGCCCCGGTGGTATTCCTTTTAAGATATTGCCTCTCGGAAACAGGCGAAGATTTGTACTGTTATGCGGGAATCAATCTGGTTTCTGGATACTGATCTTTATGAGGGGTTAAAATTATGTATTGAGAACAAACTTAATATCATCGAGCCAATCTGTATGGCCTGAACTATTATCAAAATTAATTTGATATTATTTCTCTATTTAATAAATCAATTTGACAAATTAAATATTTAAATACTAATTAATTTTATTAAACTCAACAAGGAGGATTGAATGGGTAAGGTATCCTTTTTTGCCCCGGGCAGGCTAATGATTGTGACCGGTTTACTTTTTGGTGCACTCGCTTCACTGCTAACCGAATGGGGCAATCCTGCCAATATGGGTATCTGTGTAGCCTGTTTCTATAGAGATATTGCCGGCGCAGTCGGGCTTCACCGGGCAGCTGTTGTCCAGTATATCCGACCTGAAATACTTGGATTTATATTTGGCGCATTCTTTTCTTCCCTTGGCTTCCGGGAATTTAGGGTAAGGGGCGGCTCCTCCCCTCTAGTCCGCTTTCTGTTGGGCACGTTCTTTATGATCGGCGCCCTGGTCTTTTTAGGATGCCCCATCCGTGCGCTTCTGAGGCTCGCCGGCGGAGACCTCAACGGTGTTACCGCTCTGGCGGGGGTTGTATTCGGGGCAATCATCGGTATACAGTTCCTTAAAAACGGCTTTACACTGGGAAGATCATCAAGTATGCAGGCGTCGATAGGAGGACTTATGCCGTTAATATCCACCGGTTTCCTCCTGATGGTTATATTCAGGCCGGATTTCCTGTTTTTCAGTAAAAAGGGGCCCGGCTCCTTGCATGCCCCTATCTGGATCGCCCTGTTTACCGGTCTGTTGTTAGGCTTCCTGGCCCAGAGGACAAGGATGTGTTTTGTCGGGGGATGGAGGGACCTGATGCTGGTAAAGGATTCTTATCTCTTCAAGGGTGTTGCCTGTTTCTTTATAGGGGCAATAATTCTGAATGCAATACTCGGCGGCCATATCCACTGGGGTTTTACCGGGCAGCCAGTCGCCCATGATAATCATATATGGAACTTCCTGGGAATGACCCTTGCCGGACTGACCGCTACCCTTTTAGGTGGATGCCCCTTGCGTCAAACCATTTTAACGGGAGAAGGTGACTCAGATGCCGCCTTGACCGTGCTCGGCCTGGTTGCCGGTGCCGGCATTTCCCATAATTTCAACCTGGCCAGCAGCCCCAAGGGTGTGGGCGAATGGGGTCCGCTGGCGGTTATAATAGGCCTTGCATTTTCCATTGCTATAGGGGTTTTAATGAGAGAAAAATCATAAGGAGGCTTGAAATGATAGAGGTCGATGCACGGGGTCTTTCCTGTCCTATCCCGGTGGTCAGGAGCAAGAAGGCTATCGATGAAAACCCCGGGGATAAGATACTGGTGATAGTAAACGAGGCAACCCAGAGGGATAATGTAACCCGACTGGCAAAAAGCAGGGGCTACAACATAAAGGTAGAGGAAGTTCAAGATGAATACCGGCTTGAGCTGAAACCTGCATGAATTCGCTAATCACGGATAGCCGGAAAAGGGCTTCCTATATCAAAGGAGATATTAAACCTATGCTTTTTCTTAAAAGAAAAAAATCATACTCCGCCGATGGTCAAGGCCTGATTCTGTTTGACCAAGTACCGGATGCGATGAAGGCAGAGAGATGCCTCAAGGAATCCGGTTACAAGGTCAAGCTGGTAGCGCCTCCCCCTGAAATACGTAAAGGTTGTGACCTTGCCGTACAGATAAATCTGGTGGAACAGCCCGGTATCGATAGGGTGCTAACCCAAAAGGGTGCTGACTTCATTGAAATAGTCCACGCGGGCGCAAATGGGGCTGAAATACTGGATATCGTAAAAGTAAAGGATTTCGGAAATGCTACCATGGTAAAGGCGGGAAATATGAAGCTGTCGTTTGACAATAAAACCGGAGTTGTTCTCAACACCTCGGGAGGAGGGTGCCCGGATATACCTTATCTTCATGCGGAAATGTTAAATAAAAAACTGACCGAGGCCCCAAGACCCAGGCAAATCGGCTTTACCCTCTGCGCCCTTATGCTGGATAGGGCCCTGGAAGAATGCCTGGAAATCTGGAAAGGGGGAAACCGAAAATGTTGATCCTTGCGGGCACGGTCCCTATAGACAAGTTTCCTTTGACCTTCGGAAGACTCGAACCCGAGTCTGGGATTATCTCCGTAAATGGGCTTAATATACCCTGCACTCAGGGGATCGGGGCCATGATTGCATCCGCGCTGGCCACCACTAAATATATGGGGCTGGAGCCACCGAACGCACTTGTCGCCGGTGATATAGGCAAAGGGGACGGCACCAGGGCAATCTATAATTACCTTATTCGTGAGGCGCCGGGAATCTTTTCCAAGCCCTCTCCTTTCCTTGCCAATACTCTGGTTCTGCATTACTGCCTTCCGGATATGGCATTAATAAAGGATTTGTGTAAATCCCTTGAAAGATGCCCTCAAAGGCCTATTTCCATTGCAGATGCATCATCTATGTACGGTGCCAAAGCCGCAGGACTAGCCCGGATGTTTGACGTGTTTACCCCTGACCTTACGGAAATTGCCTTTTTAGCTGACTCAGAGGCCATACATCCTGCCTACATCAATAAACATCTTTTTAATTCCAGCTCCTCCGAAGTGCCTGAATTGATTTCAAACGCCTACAGAAATAATAACGCAGCCAGTGTCCTGTTGATAAAAGGAGAGGTGGACTATATAGCCAAGGAAGGGAAAATTCTGGATACAGTCTCCGAGCCCGACGTACCAGAGCTGGAAGCCATTGGAGGTACCGGTGATACCATTACCGGCATGGTATCCGCCTTTTGTTATGCCGGGCTGGAACTCAGCGAGGCCGCCATTATTGCAGCCAGGTCAAACCGCACGGCCGCCAAATTCGCCGATCCTTCTCTTGCCACCAGGATATGGGAGATAATTGATCATTTTCCTTTGGTGTTCAGGGAAAACCTTTGCAACTGGAGCGGCATATGCGTACGGTAATTCCTGTCCCTGAAGGGCTTACAAAAAAGAGGCAGAGTATTAAGAAATAACGGATTTAGCTATGTCGGAATCATAAGTTTTTCTTCAAGCTTATCTTCTACAGTAAATCGGCCACCGAAAAATGAAAGCCTTTGTATATGCG
>CAZZPR010000021.1:0-36268 GCA_964655655.1 uncultured Desulfobacteraceae bacterium
CAAGATTCCGGAATTAATAATCAAATTAGGCCGCCGCCTGACCCCTATTCCAAGCCTCTGGCTAAAAATATTTCTCCCTCGTCCTTCAGGGAGGATAAAGCGACAAGACCTTCATTTGCCTGTTTTTTGGAGTCAAAAACCCCAAAAAGGCTTGGCCCGCTACCTGTCATCAATGAACCCCGGGCACCTGAATCTATTAATGAGGCCTTTATTAAGCAGAGGAATGGATGCCTTTCCAATGTGACCTTTTCAAGATCGTTGGAAAGTATATCTGGGATATTATAATAATCAAAAATTTTTAAAGAATCTATTATATCCTGCTCAAGGTTTTTTGTCAATTTTAATTTAATCTTTTTATAGGCCCATTCCGTGGACACCTCAATCGCAGGACTGAAAATTACATACCATAGGCCTGGAGGCATCTTGATGGGTTCTATTTTTTCTCCTATTCCGGTTACCAGTGCGGGACTCTGCTTAAGAAAAAAAGGCACATCGGCACCCAGGGAAACGGCAAGTGGGTTTAGGCCCTCTTCGGGCAGGGGGCATTCAAAGAGCCGGTTTAATCCCTTTAATGTGGCTGCAGCGTCACTGCTGCCGCCCCCGAGCCCGGATGCTATAGGTATGTTTTTATTTAGGATAATCCTGACCCCCGGATTTAATCCGCTTTTGTCGAAAAACAATCTGGCAGCCCTGTTAACAAGGTTTTTTTCGCCCTCAGGGAGTTTTTTGCCCTTGCAATAAAACTCCAGTTCATGTCCTGTCCTGGTAAAAACCAGTTCGTCATAAAGAGATACCGGAACGAAAATGGATACCAGTTTATGGTATCCATTTTCTCTTTTTCCGGTTATCTTTAAAAACAGGTTTAATTTAGCAGGTGCTAAAACGTGTATGGATTTCTTTTCTTTACCGTAAGGCGTGGTCAACTTTTTATCATACATTTGTAGGGTGGGCATTATTTGCTTGCCTTGACAAAACGCATGCGAAGGTCATAAAGTAAATTTTCCATGAGTTTTTGTTCCTCTTCGGTAAGATTGCCGACGGTTTTATCTTTGAGCATACTGATTATATCTATTGATTGTTTTGCCAAGGGCAAATCCTCCTTTTTTTCCCCTGACTGGGGATCCGCTATCTCTCCAAGGTGGAGCAACACAGAGGAACTCAGAGAGAGCAGGAAGGAGGAAAAAGTCACTTCAGGCAATTGGCCTGTATCCTGTTTTTCTTGCGACTTCCTGGACTCCTCGGCCTGCCTTTGTTTTCTTTCAGGCCCTTTTTCCTCTCGGCCCTCTGCCCTGGTTTCACCTTTATTGTCAAAGGCCCTTCTGTCTTTTATAGTAAAACCTTCACCCTGTATGTTGTCTTCGGGCATGCTTTCCTCCCACTTCTAAAATTAATAGCTGTTCTTCACCCCTCGCTATGTTTTCTGCTGCACAATCGTGGTTTAATTAAACCAAATCTCCAATTCCAGTTCAAGAGAAAATTTTGCTTCTTTCCCGGATATACCATTACTTCAGAAAGACGGGGCTTAAAGTTCTGACTGGTGGGCCAAAGAACGCTTGGATATCCGAAAGGAGGGACAAAAATATTTGTCCCTTGTAAATAAAAATCTTCCGGTAAAATTCCAGGCCAATACTGCGAATAAAAAGTTTAAAAGCCTTTTTCTGGCCTCAAGCTCTCCCAAAGAAACCAACTAATAAAATGAAAACCATTTTAAGGGTTGATTGCATTGAAATTGTACAAAGTGGTATTAAACCAAGATTGCGCAGTAGAAAACGTAGCAAGGTTTTCAGGCCGCAGTAGTTGGCTACTGCACAATCTGGGTTAAAGGTTTTTACTTGATAATTTTTATATTTGAGTTGGATATTTTAGAGGGAGGCAAGGAAGTGAAAATGATGAGGGCAATGGTTTTGGATGGAATATTCGACCTGGAAAAAGAAAATAGGCCTTTAAAGCTAAAGGAAGTGCCGGTACCTGAACCCGGAGACAGGGAAATGCTGATAAAAGTTTCTGCCTGCGGGGTATGCCACACAGAACTCGATGAGATTGAAGGGAGGACGCCACCGCCGGAGTTTCCCGTAGTACTAGGACATGAGGTAGTGGGAAGGGTGGAGAAAGCGGGAAAAAAGACTGATAAATTTCAGGTCGGTGAAAGAGTCGGTGCAGGGTGGATATATTCCGCATGCGGTAAATGCAGTTTCTGCGTGGAAGGCAATGAGAACCTATGCGAAAATTTTCGGGCAACGGGAAGGGACGCAAATGGTGGATATGCGGAATATATGGTAATTTCGGAGGGCTTTGCCCACAGGATTCCGGGCACATTTTCAGATTCCGAGGCTGCACCACTTTTTTGTGCAGGTGCTATCGGCTACCGCTCCCTGAGGCTGACTGGAATCAAGAACGGACAAAATCTGGGGCTTACTGGCTTTGGTGGTTCCGCCCACCTGGTACTAAAGATGGCGAAATATAAATTCAGAAAAACAAGAGTATTCGTATTTGCCAGGAGCCCAAGAGAAAGAGAGTTTGCAATGGAACTCGGAGCTGAGTGGGCCGGTGATACGGAAGAGGAATCGCCGGAAAGACTGAATTCCATTATTGACACTACCCCCGCCTGGAAGCCGGTGATAGAGGCCCTGAAGAACCTTAAACCCGGAGGGAGATTGGTAATAAATGCCATAAGAAAGGAAGAAAAAGACAAGGACTATCTCTTAAACCTGGATTACCCTTCCCATCTGTGGATGGAAAAGGAGATAAAGAGCGTTGCCAATGTAGCCGGAAGGGACATAAGGGAGTTTCTGGAGCTTGCAGCCCGGATTCCCATAAGGCCGGAGATTCAGGAATTTCCTCTGGAAAACGCCAACAAGGCGTTGATGGAGCTCAAGGAAAGAAAGATCAGGGGCGCAAAGGTCCTCAAGATTAATTAAAGGAGATGCCCGAGCGAGGGGAGGAATTCGGTGATTTGCTCAAGGAAGTCCCCCTTGTCTTTATAGTGTATCGTGTGCAGGCCCTGGATTTCGGCCCTTTGTATGTTTTCGAGGTGATCATCTATAAATAAAACCCTTTTTGCCTCCAAATTGAAATTCTTCAGAACGTCCAGGAAGATCGTAGGGTCCCTTTTGCTTTTACCCATATGATAACTGTTGAACACATAGTCAAACAGGTCAAAAAAACCGAGCCGCGTGTTCAACTCATTGAGCCAGTTTGTCTGATCGCTCAAGATGCATACAATGAGGTTAAACTCCCTTAGCTTCTTTACAAGATGCAGCATCCATGGCCTCAATCTGAAACGACTTAGTATTTCACTGCGCATAGATTCGTCCGTGCCCTCAATTCCGGTCTTTTTCCTTAGCGCCTGCCAGTACTCTTCTTCAGTAGATTTTCCCTGCACATATCCCCCTTCTTGGATAAGATCAAAGGCCGTCCGGCAAAAGGCATCGGGCTCGAGGCCGTTTAACCCTGCAATGGCAATTAACCCTTTTTTGAAGCCCTCTTCCGCGAGAACTCCTCCAAAGTCAAATAGTGCTGCCTTTAAATTAGTGCCATTCATAACCGGACATTTTTTGTATAAACTGACAAAGATTGTGGCCCTTAGCTAAATCCATGCTCTCCCCTCTACGATCGGAGCGGTGTTCATTAAAGGAGCAGGAAATGTGTTACTGGTGTGGAAATTTTTATACACTTGCCGATTACTAAATTCAATGCATTTTATTATAACTATTTGAAAAACCTAATCAAATTAAAAAAAGAAGAATTTTGCACGAATTTTGCATTAAGATATATTAACCAGGTTAATTTTATATATATTTTTCAACCCGGCGTTAAATGCACATTTGGACTGTCGTATTTGGCGAAGACAAGGGGCGGCTCATAAATTCTATATTCTCCCGGCCGTAGAATAAAGAGGGACAATGCCCATGAAAAAATCGATCAAACATTACATGAACCCTTTACATATTTACTGTCGCCTCCGTGATATCGGATTGTCGAGGGATACAGCTGTTTTAATCTGCAAAAACTATGAGTTTTTCTTTTTTCAGCACCTGTTATCAAGGAAGTAACAGGACTTTTGTTAACGATAAGATCCCTGCATTCACCGTCAGAAACCCCCTCTTTGTCAAATAAGTAACACACAGGGAAGATAGTGCATCTTTGTAAAACAAGTTCGGCATCTGGAAAAGATACTGACAAAGGTGCGGAAACTTTTCCTGCCTTCAACCATCTTTTAACCCAAATTGTGCAGCAGCCAACTACTGCGGCCTGAAAAACCTTGCTGCAACGCTCTTTTCGAAATTTTGATCCTCAACATATCTATGAATATGCCTGGGGTTCAAAATTGCTCCAAATTCGCGTTTCGCTTGGGTTTTTCAACCCTCGCCACGTTTTCTATTGCACAATCCGGGATAAAAATATAGTTGAAGACTGTTTTAGGTGATTTGATTCTCAAGGGGTTTACCCAAGGAATAAGAGAAGAGGGCAATTATGGAAAATGATATGAATAAGATCAGACCGATCCTTAAAGAACTTTTCGATTTCCAGAAATTCGCCGCACTTGCAACTCATGACGGAGAAAAACCCTATATAAGCCTTATGGCATTTGCAGCAACCAATGACCTGAAATACCTTGTATTTGCCACAGATAGAAATACCCGGAAATATGCCAACCTGAAATCAAACCCACACACTGCGGTCTTGGTAGACAGCAGGACAAATCAAGGGTTAGACCTCCAAAATGCAAAGGCAGTAACTGTTACAGGCCGATTTATTGAGGCGGAAATGCCTCAAAGGGCCAGGCTTCGGGATCTGTACCTTTCCAAGCATCCCTACATGGAGGAATTTGTAAAATCCCCTTCCTTCGAAATAATAATCCTGGAGATAGAATCCTATTATTTAGTTAGCAAGTTTCAGGACGTGAGGCCTGGGCACATGAGGTAAAGCATATTTCGGTGCTCAGAGATATTGACTGCCCAATCCATGGGCCCTGCAATACAAATGTCTTTCCGGTTCAGTGCTACGGGTCTCAATCGAATTTCACCCTGGGAGCAGCCTTTGCGGCCTCCGGAACCTCGAAAAACGCGGCCTTTTCAAACCCGTACATTCCGGCCAGTATATTAGTGGGAAAGCTCCTTGTCTTCACATTGTATGCCCTGACAGCCTCGTTGTAACGCCTCCTTTCAACCGATATCCTGTTCTCCGTTCCGGCGAGCTCATCCTGCAGCCTGATAAAATTCTGGTTGGCCTTGAGCTCCGGGTAATTTTCCACCACCAGCAACAGTCTGCTCAACGCGGTTGTAAGTTCGTTATTGGCCTCTATTTTCTCCGATATATTTCCTGCCTTGCCAACCTGGGATCTTGCCTTTGTTACATCTAAAAACACATGTTTTTCATGGCTTGCATATCCCTTTACGGTCTCAACCAGGTTAGGAATAAGGTCGTATCGCCTCTGAAGCTGGTTTTCCACCTGGGCCCAGGAGGCCTTTATGTTTTCATCCATTGCCACAAGCTTGTTGTAGGTTCCTATGAACAATGAATAAAATATCAATGCAAGTACAAATACTACTCCGGCAACAATAAGAATATTCCTTGCTCCCCTGGACATTAATTGCCTCCGTTTTTAATTTCCAGCTTATCCACGATTGCCCATAATCTCCTTGCTTCTACGAGATAGGAGTTAAACAGGTCCTTAATCTCGGATGATGACATGCCCCTTTCGCTCTTCTTGGTTGCCAGGCATTTTATGAATATATCCCGGTCTATGGAAAATTCTCCTGAAGCGGCCTTAATTATATCCTCTTTTTTTGCGGGGACCTCGACTCCCTTCAAGTACAGCATCCCCGAAAATATGGAAATAAATGCCGTTATGGATGTCTTTATCAACTCTTGTATTCCCCTGGGTTTTCCCTTTGTTTCCAGGAACTTCTCTCTTAAAAGAAGGAGCTTTCCCTTGATCTCACGTTCGCATTGAAGCCTTATGTGTGAAGGCTGGAAGGACAGATCCTCGAGCAGGTCGGTTCCGTATATGAGTTTGTGGTTTTTCTGCATGTTCAAGAATTCAAGGGGATAGGAATCCAGGGAGGATTCTATATAGGACCTTGTCATGAACAAGGGTGTGGCCACATTTCTCTTGTTCCACCTGGCTACAATATCGATTACACTTTCAAGTCGGTCTATGGCATCCTCAGAGACCACTATAAGAAAATTCAGATCCGATTTTCCGGGTATGTATTCATGACTTGCACCGCTCCCATACAGGATAAGGGATACGAGGTCGTCTGCAAATATCCCCTTGTAATCGTCTGTTATCTCGGAAAATATCTCTTCCGGTCTTTTTATCCCTGGCATATCTTCACCTTTCTTTAAAATCCTCGTCCAGCTCCGCCTCCGCCGCTCATTCCTCCGCCGAAGCCCCCGAAGCCTCCGCCGAAGCCCCCGAAGCCTCCCCTGCTTCCCCTTCCGCCAAACATGAACATTAAAAGGATAAGCGGGAGCATAGATCTTCCAGTCCTTGTACCAAGCAAAAGGGAAAAAACCACAAGAAGCAGGATAAGGGAAAATAGGTTTATCCCCGCACTGCCTCGGGTTTTTTGCTTTTCCGGGGCTTCATGAAACCCGGAAAGAGAAACCTTAGCATCTTGGGCTACTATGAAAGACACGGCTGATGCGGCGTTCAGCAAACCCTTTCCGAAATTCCCATCTTTAAGATGGCCCACTACATATTTGTCCAGTATTTCCCCTACCAGGCCGTCAGGCAGAATTCCCTCAACGCCGTACCCGGTTTCTATCCTGATCCTTCTTTCCTCAAGGGCGAGAAATATAAGAACGCCCTTGTCCTCACCCTTTTTCCCTATGCCCCAGGACTCATATAACCTGTTGGCATAATCTGCGGGATCGTTTTCCCCTATGCTTTTTACAGTGGCAACGACCACGGAGGTTCCAGCCTTCTGCAATAATTCACGGGCAATCCCATCTATCGTCTTTTCATATTCGGGGGAGATAATTTCAGCAAAATCATTAACAGCACCCTGCGGGCGAGGAAAATCCCGGGAAAAGCTTGCTGTGGATAAAAAGGACTGAAATAAAAATAAAGTTAAAACTATAAAAGCAGGTAATATGCATTTTTTTAATTTAAGGTTTTTTTGAATAACGGTTTTATCCATGATTTTCCATTTTTTCATATTCTTTATACATTCAAACTTCCTTTGTCAATGAATCAAAATTTTATTTGAAATACATCCGACAATTTACCTCTATTGTAAAACTCGAAAAAGTTTTTAATCTCTTCTGCCCTATCCATCTCCAGGCTAATATAATTTGGAATATTCCCCCAACCCTTCCCCGGTACCGGCAGGGAAATCACCGGTATCCCTTTTTTTAAACGTAATCGGGTTTTGTATGCCCTTTCCATAAAAGGGTAAATTTAACTTCTAAGTAATAGGTTTTATGAAAACAACCAGAAACAAGAGAAAGACCTGAGTGTAACCTATAAAGATACATGTTGATTTCTATATGTTTATTGGCTAAATTAACAACATTGTAGAAGCAAATAAGATCTGGAACTTTAGCCCTTTTCCGTGCGAGTGCCTTATTTTAACGCACATAGTCGGGTCCTGCTGAAAAGGGCTAAAACTTTCAGGAATATTAATACAAAGATGAAACACAACCATAAAACCTTATACCTGGTGGATGGAAGTTCATATCTCCACAGGGCCTTTCACGCAATCAGAAACCTGTCAAACTCCAAGGGTTTTCCCACCAATGCGGTATTCGGATTTACAAATATGCTTCTTAAACTCATTGACGAGAAATCCCCCCAATATTTAGCCATAGCCTTTGATGCAAGGGGTCCTAACTTCAGGCATGAAATATACAAAGAATACAAGGCAAACAGACCGCCCATGCCCGAGGACATGTTTCTTCAGGTGCCTTATATCAAGGATGTGATATCCGGGATGAATATTACTGCACTGGAAAAGGAAGGATACGAGGCGGATGATATTATTGGAACCATCTCGAATATGGCTGAAAACAAAGGCCTGGACGTAGTAATAGTAAGCGGGGACAAGGATTTCAGGCAGCTTATAACGGAAAAAACATCAATGTGGGATCCCATGAGCGAAAGGCTTATCGATCAGGAGTCCATTAAGCGGGATTACGGGATAGAACCAGGACAGATGATCGAGGTAATGGCCCTTTCCGGTGATTCCAGTGACAATATACCCGGTATTCCCGGAGTTGGAGAGAAGACCGCCCTTGCGCTGATAAAGCAGTTCCATTCAACCGAGGAACTGATTGAAAATACCTATAAAATAACAAAGTTAGCCCTTAAGGAAAAAGTGGAACAGTCCAGGGAGCAGGCCCTTTTGAGCAAGAAGCTGGTTTGTATAAACAAAAATGTGCCAATTGATATAAAAGTGGAGGACCTAAGATTCAGTCAGCCTGATAAGGAAAGGCTTGCAAAGACATTCCGGGAACTGGAATTTAAATCGCTGATTGACAGATTTTCCGAACACGCGGAGCTGGGCGAGAAAGACTACAGGCTGATAACAAACAAGGCGGACCTCTGCTCCCTGGCGCAGGCCATAAAGGATAAAGGAATTTTCTGCCTGGATACGGAAACCACCAGCAAGAACCCTATGTATGCGGAGCTGGTGGGTATATCCATTTGCATCGAACCAGGTATCGCTTATTACCTGCCACTGGGTCATTCTTATATAGGGGCCGGCCTTCAAATGAACATGAAGGAGGCCTTGAATGAGCTTAAGGAAGCTTTCACCCGCGAGGACATAAAAAAGATAGGCCAGAACATAAAGTACGATGCAGAGGTGCTTGCAGGATATGGTATAAGGTTAAAAGGGATGTATTTTGATACCATGATCGCCTCCTACATCCTTGACCCAACATTGCACCAGCACAACCTTGATTACCTGGCACAGCACTATTTGGGATACAAGATGCTGAGTTACGGGGAAGTTGTAACCGGCAGGGATAAAAATTTTGCCTATGTGGACATAGAGAGGGCCAGGGAATATTCCTGTGAGGATGCCGAGATTACATTCAAGCTATACTCCATCCTGGAGCCGAAGCTAAAAGATATCGGAAATTTCGAACTGTTTCAGGATCTGGAGATGGCACTGATTCCGGTGATAATGGACATGGAGATGACCGGCATAAAGATAGACTCGGATTTTTTCCGGGAGATATCAAAGAGATATGCCACGGAACTTAAATCCATAGAGCTGAGGATATTCGAGCTGGCGGGCGAGGAATTCAACATAAATTCCACCCAGCAACTCGGATATATCCTGTTCGAGAAACTGAAACTGCCCAGGAGAAAAAAGACCAAAAAAAAGCTGGGGTATTCAACCGATGTAGAGGTATTAAAAGAGCTCGCCGGGGTTCATGAGGTCCCCTCCCTTCTTTTGCGCTTCAGGCTTATAGGCAAGCTTAAATCCACCTATCTGGATGCACTTGTGGGCATGGTGAACCCGGCAACCGGAAGGATCCATACGTCTTACAACCAGACGGTGACGGCCACCGGTAGGCTCAGCAGCAGCAACCCCAATCTTCAGAATATCCCCATAAGAACCGAGGAAGGCAGGGCGATAAGAAGGGGGTTTGTGCCGGAAAAGGGCAGCCTTTTAATTTCCGCGGACTATTCCCAGATAGAGCTGAGGATATTTGCCCATTATGCGGATGATCCGGTACTTATCCAGGCCTTTAAAAATGACGAAGACATTCACGCCAGGACCGCTGCAGAGGTATTCAACGTGGCCCCCGGGATGATCAGCCCCGAAATGAGGAGGATGGCCAAGGCGATAAACTTCGGAATAATTTATGGAATGGGGCCGGTAAAACTGGCCCGCGAGCTGGGCATTGGCAGGAAAACCGCGGAATCCTACCTGGAGAATTATTATCGGAGATACAGGGGCGTAAAGGAGTTTAAGGATAGGATAATTTCCTATGCAAGGGAACAGGGCTTTGTTACCACCCTTTTAAAAAGGAGGAGATACCTGCCGAATATCAATAGTGAAAACGGGCATATGAAAAGCGAGGCCGAAAGAGCTGCCATAAATACTCCTATACAGGGCACGGCTGCAGACCTTATAAAGATGGCCATGATAACTATAGCCGGCGGAATAAAAAAGCAGGGCCTGAAGGCGAAGATTCTTCTCCAGGTGCACGACGAATTGGTGTTCGGGGTCCCGGAGAATGAACTGGAGGAGGCCGCCGGATTAATAAAAAGGGAGATGGAGGATGTGCACCCCTTGAAGGTGCCTCTGAAGGTGGATATAAAATGGGGTTCAAATTGGGAAGAGGCTCACTAAATTTGACAAGGGAGGTTTTTGGGGATATAAAATACACCCGGTAACCCCTACAGTTACCCTTGGGCATGCCCAGAGAGCTGATGTAGAAACAACTTCCATAATCAAATGATTTAAAGGGGTAATCAGAGAGGAATTGCCATGGATCAATACTTTGTCGGTATAGATGCTGGTTCTGTTAGTATTAATGCCGTTGCCTTGAACGCCAAAGGAGAACTCATATATGAGCACCCTTACAGGAGGCATTTCGGAGGTGTGGAAACAGCGGTATATGAAGTGGCAAAGGATATATATGCCCGTTTTGGATCGAAAAAAATCAAGGCCCTGGCCTTTACGGGAAATAACGGAAGGATAATTAGTGAGAGGGTAGGCGGGTTTTATGAATTTGAATCCATATCTCAGATCCTGGGGTCTGTTTTTATGCATCCGGGCCTGCGTACCATAATAAGCATGGGGGGTCAGGATACAGCCCTTTATATATTGAATTACAGGGACGGCAGGTGGGAGCTCGATGATTTTAACAGCAACACCCCTTGTGCCTCGGGCACGGGCTCTTTTATAGACCAGCAGGCGGAAAGGCTGGCCTCGTCAATTTACGGCCCTCAGGTGGATATCTCAGAAACACACATATCCCGCATACTGAAGGACTTTATAGAATTGGGACTTAAAAGCGAAAACCCGGCCAAGGTGGCCTGCAGGTGTACCGTGTTTACCAAGTCGGATATGATTCATCTTCAAAACAAGGGAGAAACACTGGAGGATATTATAGCAGGGCTCCACCAGGGGAACACATCCAATTATTTGAGCACCATTGTCTCAAACAGAACAATGCCCAGGCCCATAGTGTTCATAGGAGGTCTGGCATTCAACAAACTTCAGGTAAAGGCATTCCAGGATCATTTTCCCGAACTCATAGTGCCCGAACATTTTTCGTCCGTGGGCGCCATAGGGGTGGCCCTTCAGGCCATGGACCTGGGCGTGGAGAACAGAACCGACCTTGAGAGATGGAAATCCCTTATGGGAAAAGGGTCCATTTCCTTTGAATCCGCACCTAGTTTGCAGCTCCTAAAATCGGAATTTCCAGAGGACAACAAGGTAAAAAGGCTATGTCACTCCACCAGCAAAATTCCTGTGTATCTCGGAATAGATATCGGCTCCACCACCACTAAATATACCCTGATAAATGAAGACAAACAAATAATAGAAAAGGAATACAGGCAAACCATGGGCAAACCCATTGAGGTAACCCAGTCCTTGTTGAGTATATTAAAGGAGAGAATGGGTGGCAAGATAGATATAAAAGGGGTTGCGACCACCGGATCCGGCAGGATGGTGACAGGGGATTTTCTCAATGCAGATCTCATTATCGACGAGATAACCGCCCATGCCAGGGGAGCAGTTGAAATAGACCCCCAAATCGATACACTCTTCGAGATAGGCGGTCAGGACAGCAAATACATATCCATATCCAATACCCATCCCTTGGATTTCGACATGAACAAGGTGTGCGCAGCGGGCACAGGCAGCTTTTTACACGAGCTTGCCAATAAAAACGGCATAAATATCGTTGGGGAATTTCAGGAGATAGCCTTGTCCTCGGACAACCCCATAAAGTTAACCGAGAGGTGCACTGTGTTCATGGAGTCCGATCTCGTATCCTATGGACAAAAAGGAGCACAGGAAAAGGACCTTATAGCCGGTCTCTGTTATGCAATCGTGTATAATTATCTGCACCGGGTGGTGGGTAACAAGAAGATCGGTGACAGGATAATGTTCCTGGGAGGCCCGTCCCTTAACAAGGCCATAGTGGCAGCCTTTGAGGTGATACTTGGAAAGAAGATCCAGATACCTAAACATAGAGAGGTCCTGGGTGGATTCGGGGCCGCTGTCAGTGTCCTCAGGGAAATGAAGGAAAAGGGAAAGTCGGAGTCAGGGTCCAGGGATCTTGATGAGGCAATCAATGACAAGCTGAAATACAAGGAAACCGTTTGCCATGCGGATCCGAACTGCCATAATGAGTGCAAGTTAAAGATATATAACTTCGGAGGCAGAAAGAGCATATGGGGAGGAGAATGCGGCAGATACGAGATCAGGGTGAATTACGGAGAGAAAAAGGAAAATTATTTCAAGCTCAGGGATCAAATTTGGGAGAATCACCTCCAGGGACTTTATCATGATCTGGGGGATCTGAAAAAGGGCAGCAAGGAGGATAAAAGGGCGGTTTTTGAAATAGACGGCAGGCCTACCGTGGGAATGCAGATGGCCCTCTACAATCATCAACTTGCCGTTTTTTGGGCCTCTTTCTTTGATGCACTCGGCTTCAGGGCGGTGTTTACGCCAAAGACCAACGACCGGATTTCCAGGCTGGGTGTTGAATCAATGACCACGGAAACATGTTTTCCTGTAAAAGTTTCACATGGGCATGTAATAGATCTCCTGGGGAAGACCAGGTACCTGTTTCTTCCCGGTATCATAGATCTTCCCTCTGACATAAAAAACAAAAATCACTTCTACTGCCCCATGGTCCAAGGCAACCCATATATGTTAAAGGCTGCCCTGGACCTGAATGAAAACGAGATATTGAACCCAATCGTACACCTCAAATACAACCCTGAACTGCTCAGCATGGAATTGCACTCGCATATAGGGAAGACATTGGGCAGGAGTATACGCCAGATCAGGAAGGCGATTGACATCGCCTTTGCCAGACAGCATGATTTTGAGGACGAGCTCTATTCCCACGGGTCAAGGATCACCTCTTCTGTGGGAGGAAATGAACCACTGGTTCTGGTGACAGGCAGGCCTTACAATCTTTATGATGAACGGCTTAATCTGAGGCTCGGGCAAAACCTGGCCAAAATCGGCCTGACAGCCCTTCCTATGGACTTCTTCGACCTCAGAGACATGGATTTGTCCGATTTTCCCAATATGTACTGGGCTTACGGGCACCAGGTACTGCAGGCCGCAAAGCTTATAAAGATTAAGTCCAATTTTTTCGGGCTCCACCTCACAAACTTCAGCTGCGGCCCTGATTCCTTTAACGAACATTTCTATAAATATATAATGGGAGACAAGCCATATCTTATCCTGGAATTAGATGAGCATACAGCCGTGGCAGGAGTAATGACCCGGCTTGAGGCCTTTAAGAATGTTATACTTTCTGTTCGGAAGATGGAATCTGCCAAGGCTGAAACAGAAAAAGCTACTGCAGCGGGGAAATAAAAGATGGAAAAGGTTGCTCAATTAGATTCTTTCAGGGTAATGGCCGAGCGTCTCGGGCGATTTAACGTTCAGGGAAAGAGGTTTTTAATACCGGAGATGAATCCTATGAACAGTCACCTCCTGGCCGGGGTCTTTCAGAGTTACGACGTCCCTGCAGAGGTGATGGAGACTTACACGGGGCTGGATCTCGGCAAGAAGCATACCTCAGGCAAAGAATGCTTTCCCTGTGTGGTGACCCTGGGGGACGTTTTGTACTTCATGGAAGGTGAGCAGAAAAGGCTCGGAGAAAGGTTCAACCCGGATAACTATATATACTTTATGCCGGAGGCAAACGGTCCGTGCAGGTTCGGGATGTACAACAAATACCACAGGATAATCCTGGATTCCATACCCGGTCTGGAAAAGGTTAAAATCACCGCTCTCAATTCAGATGATGCCTATGATCTGAGGGGGCTGATTCCAAATGAGAAGATGATAGAATTCCGAAAAGCAGGATTCCTTTCTATCGTTGTGGGCGATGTATTGGACCGGTTGCTCTGGAGAGCCCGGCCTTATGAGAAATCAGAGGGAATAACTGATGACTTTATCCTTCGGGCAAGGATGAAGCTGGCAGAATCCTTTGCCAGAAACTCATCCAAAGGAGACCTCTCTCAAATATTGTTGGATTTAGAGGAGATTGTAAGGCAGGCAAAGGGCCTTATGGACCCAAATATTCCAAGAAAGCCCCTCATAGGCATAATCGGTGAAATCTATGTACGGACACACGTAAAATCCAATCAGGATACCATAAGGGTTCTTGAAAAATACGGTGCCGAGGCGGTGAACGCCTCTATAGGGGAGTGGATAAACTATACCACTTATGATCAGTTCAGGCTGGCAAGAAAGGACTTCCGGTTGCATCTCAAGAACCTTCAATTAAAAGAGGCGAAGAAGGATTTCTTGAAGTATTTAAAATACGGACTGAATCTCCTTTACCAGTACGCTCAGCAGAGAAAGGTTTATCGGACGGTACGGAAGTATGTGGATATCATAGAAGACCACAAGATAGGCCATCTGGACAATTTGCTCAAAGAGAATAATGCTTTTTCCTTTGAAGTGGGAACCGAGGCGTGCCTGAGTATACCATCGGCCCTGGTAGAAGCAAGACATGGATACAACGGGGTAGTGAATATATTTCCCTTTACCTGCATGCCGAGCAATCTCACTGCTTCCATAACCAAGCCATTGATGGGCAAGCTCCATGTTCCTTATATCGATGTTTCCTACGACGGCTCGTTTCAACCGGGCAGGGAAGCGGCATTACGGACATTCATGTATCAAGCATCTCAACATTTTAAAGCTAACGGAAGAATTTAAGTGGCATACAAATTACTCATAAATGCAGTGGATTTAGAGGAATACCGGGTGGCCATATTAAAGGACGGAGAGCTGGAGGAGTTCTACATCCAGACATCCACCAAAGAAGAGATAAAGGGCAATATCTATAAGGGCAAGGTATCGAGGATTGAGCCAAGCTTACAGGCGGCCTTTATAGACTACGGCACGGGGAAAAACGGATTCATACCCATTGGAGAGATTCATCCTGAATATTACCAATCCCGTGATGAATCCAATAAGAACAAGATACCTGCGCATATAAAGAATTTGCTTGCAAAGGGACAGGAACTACTGGTTCAGGTCTCCAAGGAGATAATAGGCAAAAAAGGGGCCTATCTTACCACATATATATCCCTGGCCGGCCGTTATGTGGTTTTGACCCCTGGAAGGCCCTCAGGCGGGGTTTCCCATAAAATAGAGGACGAGGATGAAAGACAGCGTATAAAATCCATTATGAGCGAACTCGATCTGCCGGAGGGTGTAGGTTATATCGTCAGAACCGCGGCATCCGGGCAGAAAAAGCGGATGATAGCCAAGGACCTTAATAATCTTTTGAGGATGTGGCAGGATATAAAAAAGAGGGCCCAAACACAGCCGTCTCCTTCTCTTATATTCAAGGAGCAGGATATCGGCCTGAGGACTTTAAGAGACTACTTTACCGCGGACATGGACGAGGTTCTGGTGGACGATAAAGAGACCTGGGCCAAGTTGAAGGATTTCATGAAGATAATCTCGCCCAGGCACCAGAGGAGGGTAAAGCTTTACAAGGAAAGGACCCCGATTTTTTCCGAGTGCGGAATCGAGAAGCAGATAGAGCAAATCTACAGCAACAGGGTGCCCTTGAAAAGCGGGGGCACAATAGTTATAGATTCTACCGAAGCGTTGATGGCAATAGATGTAAACAGCGGAAGGTCATCCAGGTCTAGGGATCTCGAGGAAACCGCCTTCAAGACCAATCTCGAGGCCGCAAAGGAGATTGCAAGACAAATGAGGCTGAGGGATATAGGCGGCTTGGTGGTGGTGGACTTCATAGACATGAGAGACCCCAAACACAATAAAGAGGTGGTTAAAAGGATAAAGGAAGAGGTTAAAAGCGACAAGGCGAAAATAAGTCTATCCCATATATCCAAGTTCGGGTTAATGGAATTGTCCAGGCAGAGATTAAGGCCTTCTATAGAGGCCAAGAGCTACCAGATCTGCGAGTATTGCCAGGGCAGGGGCATAATAAAGTCCGTGGAGGCCACTTCATTGCATTTCCTTCGCCAGATATGGCTGTGTGTGTCAAAGGATAATGTGGAAAGGGTTACGTGCACCTTGCCAAGAAAGGTTGCAGATTATCTGCTGAATAAAAAAAGGGTGGATTTGGCCAAACTCGAACAGCGCTACGAGGTAAATATAGAAATTCGGGGAGATCCCGCCATGCCCCCTTGGGACGGAAAATTAGAGTACAAGGACAAAAGTGTTGCCAAGGAGGAATAATTTTTTGCGCCTGTAGCTCAGTAGGATAGAGCAGCGGACTTCTAATCCGCAGGTCGCAGGTTCGAATCCTGCCAGGCGCGCCAGATATTGGAATGCTAAGGACAAAGGATTTTCAAGGCCCGGACCGCAGATTAAAAGAAGCTACTGCCCAGGCCCTGCCTTAGAGGACCTCTCCGTCCCTGGGTACGGGGCCGTGCCCTGTCCACCCTCATATTTCTTCCTTTTAAGTCCGTACCATCCAAACCCTCTATCGCGGCCCAGGCCTCCTTTTTGACGGGCATCTGCACGAACCCGAAACCCTTGGACACTCCGGTTTGCATGTCTTTGATAACCTTGGAAGATTTCACCTGGCCGAAGGTCTCAAAGGCATGCTTCAGATCAACCTCGGTGACCTCGTATGACAAATTGCCTATATAAATATTCATCCTGGCCTCCTTTTAGGGGTGGCTATCTTTAAGCCAGATTGTGCAATAGCCAACTACTGTGGCCTGAAAAACCTTGCTGTCCCGACTTGTCGGGACTCCACAATTTTAATCTCCAACATATTCATGAATGTGCCCGCGGCTAAAAAAATTGCTCCAAATTCACGTTTCGCTTGGGTTTTTCAACCCTCGCTACGATATCTACTGCACAACCTGGGTTTAAAAAGAGAGCTTAGATTATCTGGACCAATTCCAGTTCAAAGAATAATGTATGCCCGGCCAGTGGATGATTTGCGTCGAGGATAATACTGTCCTCCTTCATATCTGTAACCACGAAATTGATGGGCTCGCCGTTTTCCTGTTTCACCTGCAATTCCTGTCCCATCCGGGGCGCAATATTTTCCGGAAGATCCGTTTTCATTACCTCTATCACCAATTCATCTCTTCTGTCCCCGAACCCTTCCTCTGACATGATTTCAACATCCTTTTTGTCGCCGGGCTCCATGCCGATAATGCCGTTTTCAATGCCTTCTATAATTTTTCCGCCCCCGATTTCGAATTCAAGCGGTTCTTTGTCGTTTGAGTCCACAAAAACCTTTCCGTCCTCCAATTTTCCCTTAAAGTGTACCTTTACATTATCTCCTTGTTTAGCCTTGTCCATAAATGTGCCTCCTTTATATTTTTATTTTTTCCTATAACTGCCCCTTAAAATCAGCATTTAACCCGGATTGAAATTGGAGTCCGATCAACAGGGAAAAAACCTGGAAAAAGATAGGATGAATCAATTTGGATCCGTTAAATACCCCTTGGGAAAAAATACTGTGAACTGAGCGTTGTGGAAATGGACGGATTTTTGCCATTCTTTTTCGAGTGATTTAAGGATAGTTGCAAAATGAATGATGACCGGGACTTTTCCATGATTTTTTCAGCCGGGAGACTCGGATTAGTAAGGTAAGATAGGAGAGCTTAGCCTAACAGTTGTGGCATCATAATCTTGTTATCCCTTTGTTCCATTAAAATGGACATGTAAACACTTTACACCGAAGGCCAAAACCACAATAATTTTTTATATATTAGTATAATATTCTATATAAATAAAAAAACTTATCAACCCAATATTTATTTTTTTGTTTAAATTTTTGATCCGGTACACTAGGCTATTTAATTTGCCGCTTATATCTTGCCCTAATTTTACAACTTAAATGGAAAAGCAGCGCTGGAAGAATTCCGGTTCCTCTTTTTTCGGTGCCCTAAAAAGATCATGGCAAAAATTCTAAAGTTTGATATTATGAATGCATTTTAGGGATAATGATTTTAGAATTCAATAATCAATATTCTAATGCAAGAAAAAACAGAGGGAACCTACGATAAATACATAAAGGCTCTTACAGAGATAAGCCGGGCTATAACCTCCGACCGTTATCTTGAGGACATACTAAGATTGATTGTCATGGTAACCGCCAAGGTAACAGGGGTCCAAATTTGTTCATTGTGGCTCGCAGAAGAGGACGAAAGGGGAAAGAGGATGAGGCTTAAGGCTACCCAGGCCATTGACCCTGATTATGTTAAAGACCGGGTTTTAAAAATGGATGAAGGGATTGTGGGCCTTGTAGCAACCAAAAAAAGCCCTGTTATAATAGAAGAAGTTTTAAAAGAGCCCAAGTTCAAGGAAAAGGAAATGGCCAAGAAATTGGGGCTTGTATCAATGGCCAGTGTTCCAATGTTTATAAAAAAGGACAAGGTTATCGGCGTCCTGAACTGCTTTACCTCCAGTCCCCATATATTCTCTGAAATAGAGCTGGACCTCATAACAGCGGTTGCAAACCAGGCGGCTGTAGCTATTTTCAACACGGAGTTAATGGTAAAGACAAGGGTTATACAGGAGGAACTGGAATCCAGAAAGCTTATAGACAGGGCAAAAGAAATTCTAATGAAAAAAAGCGCTATAAGCGCTGACCAGGCCTATCGATGGATCCAGAAAAAAAGCATGGATACCCGGAAATCCATGAAGGAAATAGCAGAAGCGGTATTGATATCCCAGGATGTATAGTCCTTTTAGAATCTTGTCTATTTTTTCAACTCTTTACCTCTTTTCCAACCAGGACTTTCCTGTTAAAAAAGGTGTGAATATTGCTAATCCTTGACATTATTTTTTTTATTTAGTAGCAATGCATGCATAAATTTAATTTATGCCTTGGTACTTAAACTCAGGACTCCCGAGTTTAAGTACCAAGGCATGTTGGAATACAAGGGTAATACAAAGGGGTATTACCGGAGACAACGAAGTCCACGACATCTAAATGATGCCTGTGGATTTTTTTATGCAAAAACAATAATCAAAGGAGGTATTATGGGCAATCTATCCAGACCGAACGCAAATGATGCTACACTCACTGCAAACCGTTCCAGAAGTGTTGTACCCATGAGTGGTCTCTGCTCCAGGTGCGTGGACGGCTGTACAGGGAACTGCGAGGTTTTTAAGGCTACTTTCAGGGGCAGAGAACTACTTTACCCGGGACCTTTCGGTGAAATAACAGCCGGTGCCGACAAGGATTATCCTGTGGATTATTCTCACCTGAATATTCAGGGTTATGCGCTCGGGGCCGAGGGATTACCTGAGGGGAAAAAGGGTGATTCGGATACCGCGATATTCCCCATTGTAAACACTGAAACAGAATACGGCTGGGACAAAAAGGTAAGGCTGAGTGTTCCCCTTTTTACAGGGGCCTTGGGGTCTACCGAGATTGCCAGGAAAAACTGGGAGCATTTCGCAATAGGTGCAGCCCTAAGCGGAATCACCATTGTTTGCGGGGAGAACGTATGCGGCATTGACCCGGAATTGGAGCTCGACAGTAATGGAAAGATAGTAAAGTCCCCGGAGATGGACCGGCGTATAGAGGTATACCGAAGATATCACCGTGGATATGGCGAGATTCTCGTGCAGATGAATGTCGAGGATACCCGTATGGGCGCAGCGGAATACATAAACAAGAAGTACAATCTGGATACCATAGAGCTCAAGTGGGGCCAGGGCGCAAAATCCATAGGCGGTGAGATAAAGGTGAATACTATAGAGCGGGCCCTGGAACTCCAGAAAAGGGGTTATATAGTTACGCCTGATCCATCTGACAAAAGCGTTCAGACCTCATTCAAATACGGGGCAATAAAGGAATTCGAAAGGCACAGCAGATTGGGTTTTATAAGTGAAGAGAATTTTCTCTCCGAGGTGCAGAGATTAAGGAACATCGGCTTCAAAAGGATAACCCTTAAGACGGGGGCTTATGGCCTCAGGGAATTGGCTATGGCCATAAAATGGTCCTCCAAGGCCAAAATCGACCTGCTTACTATTGACGGTGCAGGCGGCGGTACAGGAATGAGCCCCTGGCGCATGATGGAGGAATGGGGCATGCCCGGAATCTATGCCCACTCTGCCGCCTTTGAATTTTGCAAGAAATTGTCGGATAAGGGAGAGAAGGTTCCGGACATAGCCTTTGCAGGCGGGTTCAGTTCAGAAGATGGTATATTCAAGGCATTGGCCCTTGGTTCACCTTTTACCAAGGCCGTATGTATGGGAAGGGCCCTAATGATACCCGGCATGGTAGGTAAGAATATATCGAAATGGCTGAAAGAGGACAAGCTTCCCAAGACGGTAAGCAGGTTCGGTTCCACAGTGGAAGAAATATTCGTTAGCCATGAAACGGTGAAAAATATCGTAGGTGCGGACGAGATAAACAATATCCCGTTGGGGGCCATAGGGCTTTACAGCTACAGCGATAAGTTAAAGGTCGGTTTGCAGCAGTTAATGGCAGGTTCAAGGAACTTTTCGGTCCCCTCTATTTCCCGCAGGGATCTAATGTCCCTTACAGAAGAGTGTTCTAAAGTCACAGGCATCCCCTATCTCATGGATGCTTACAGGGAAGAGGCGGAGAAAATCTTAGACATCTAAATGAACCCAAGGTTTTTTCAAAGCAAAACCCTTGCAATACCCGGCATTCTTTGGCCTATCAAAACAAAAGGGACAATAAGATTTTTACCCTGAACACCTGCAAATGCCCGGAAGGGAGGGCAGGGAAAGCATATATCCGTGCTCTCGGTCATGGCTTTTGCTCGGGATTTATCAAAAAAGAGCAAGGCGCTATAAAAAAATTAAAAATTCGGTAATCATTATTCAATATATTTGAATAAAACCCCTTGATAATTTGCTGCCTTGAGTCTATTTTCGATAAAGCTTAACCAGTTTGAATTAAATCGCCATAAAAGGGGATAAATAATGCCCAAGCGTACAGATATACACAAGGTTTTGATCATCGGCTCCGGACCAATCATCATAGGACAGGCCTGCGAGTTCGATTACTCCGGCACCCAGGCATGCAAAGCCCTTCGCTCCCTTGGCTACGAGATCGTACTAGTGAATTCCAATCCGGCCACTATTATGACAGATCCAGAAATGGCGGATGTTACTTATATAGAACCACTTAATGTGGAAGCAATGGAAAAGGTGATCCAGAAGGAGAAACCGGATGCATTATTACCCAATCTCGGGGGACAATCCGGGCTGAACCTTTCTTCTGAATTGGCCCAGAAGGGCATACTCGATAAATACGGGGTCAAGGTAATCGGTGTTGAGGTGGACGCCATAAAAAGGGGTGAAGACCGGATAGAGTTTAAGGAAACCATGGAGTCTTTGGGGATAGAGATACCCAAAAGTGCGCCTGCCTTTAGTGTGGAGCAGGCGGAAAACATCGCCCGGGACCTGGGATACCCGGTTGTAATAAGGCCCGCCTATACCCTCGGAGGGACAGGCGGGGGCATGGTCTATAATGTTGAGGAACTCAGGGTTGTGGCAAGCAGGGGCCTTTCCGCCAGCCTTATAGGCCAGGTGCTGGTGGAGGAATCCGTACTAGGATGGGAGGAACTTGAACTGGAGGTGGTGCGGGACCATAAAAACCAGATAATCACCGTGTGTTTTATAGAAAATGTGGATGCCATGGGAGTCCATACCGGCGATTCTTTTTGCACGGCCCCGATGCTTACCATAGACCAAGAATTGCAAACACGTATGCAGGAATACTCATACAGGATAGTGGAGGCCATTAAGGTGACAGGGGGCACCAATATCCAGTTTGCCCATGATCCTGAATCCAACCGGCTGGTAGTAATAGAAATAAACCCGAGGACTTCACGATCCTCCGCCCTTGCCTCAAAGGCCACCGGTTTTCCCATAGCACGAATTTCCACCCTTTTGGCGGCCGGGATGACCCTGGATGAAATCCCTTACTGGCGCAGCGGGACATTGGATAAATATACCCCTTCCGGCGATTACGTGGTGGTAAAATTTGCCAGGTGGGGTTTTGAGAAATTTCCGGGGTCAGAGGACAAGCTGGGTACCCAGATGAGGGCCGTCGGGGAGGTAATGAGCATAGGCAAGAACTATAAGGAAGCACTTCAAAAGGCGATAAGGTCCCTTGAAAACGGCAGGTACGGGCTTGGTTTTGCAAAGGACTTCTATCAAAGGTCCCTGGAGGAGCTGATGGAAATGCTTACAGAACCCTCCAGCGAACGCCAGTTTATAATGTACGAGGCGCTCAGAAAGGGAGCCGGTGTAGATGAACTTTACAAAAAGACCTATATTAAGCCCTGGTTTATAGAACAGATGAAGGAGCTTGTTGAGTTGGAGGAGAAATTACTTTCCCTTAAATTGGGCCAGCTTCCGGATGACCTGTTGATAAAGGCGAAGAAGGACGGATTCTCGGACCTTTACCTTGCCCAGCTCCTGGGCTTGCCTGAAAAGGAAATCAGGGAAAAACGCCTAACAATTGGATTGACCGAGGGCTGGGAACCGGTTCCGGTAAGCGGGGTGGAGAATGCCGCCTATTATTTCTCTACCTACAACGCCCCTGACACTGTACCAAGAGAGGATGGCCGAAAGATCATGATATTGGGTGGGGGCCCCAACCGTATTGGTCAGGGGATAGAGTTTGATTACACCTGTGTACACGCCGCCTTTGCCTTGCGCGATGTAGGATATAAATCGATAATGGTCAACTGCAACCCGGAAACCGTTTCCACGGATTATGACACCTCCGACCGTTTATACTTTGAGCCCCTGACAGTGGAAGATGTGTTGAGCATATACGAAAAGGAAAAACCCGAAGGGGTTATAGTTCAGTTCGGCGGGCAGACACCCTTGAATATCGCCAGGGAGTTGTGGGATGCAGGGGTGCGTATAATAGGAACGTCTCCGGAGAGTATTGACCTCGCGGAGGACAGGGATCATTTCCGCATGACCATGTCCAAGCTGGGAATACCCCAACCGGAATCCGGAATGGCAAAAAACCTGGAAGAGGCATTGACCATAGCCAGAAAGATAGGGTATCCCCTGATGGTCCGCCCCTCATATGTGCTCGGCGGAAGGGGCATGGAGGTGGTTTACGACGAGGAGATGTTAAAGCAGTATGTAGAGGCGGCTGTGGTAGTTACCCCTGAAAGGCCAATTCTCATCGACAAGTTCCTTGAAAACGCCACAGAGGCGGAAGCGGATGCCCTGGCAGACGGCAGTCAGGGGTTTGTGCCCTCTGTCATGGAGCATATAGAGCTTGCAGGGGTCCATTCAGGGGATTCCGCCTGCATAATACCACCTATAAGTATACCCGAAAAACATATAGACACTATCAAGGAGTATACCAAAAGAATTGCTGTGGAACTAAATGTGATAGGTCTGTTGAACATTCAATACGCAATATACAATGATAAGGTTTACATACTGGAAGCCAATCCCCGGGCATCAAGGACTGTTCCCCTCGTATCCAAGGTGTGCAATGTATCCATGGCCAGGCTTGCCACTGAGATCATGCTCGGTAAAACTATTTCGGAGTTGAATCTCGTGCAGAGGAAGGTTTCCCATTTTGGGGTCAAGGAGGCTGTGTTCCCCTTTAATATGTTCCCGGAGGTCGATCCCTTGTTGGGGCCTGAAATGCGGTCTACCGGAGAGGTTTTGGGGTTGGCCGAGAATCCGGGGCTGGCCTTTTTTAAGGCCCAGGGCGCCACTCAGCAGCCGCTTCCGGTAAGGGGAACAGTGTTGATAACCCTCTCGAACAAGGATAAATCAAGTGTTTCGGATATAGCGGAGGCCTTTAAGAGGTTGGGCTTTAATATTATGGCCACTGAAGGTACCCATAGATTCCTCAAAGAACATGGAATAGACTCGGAACATATATTAAAATTACACGAGGGCAGGCCCAACATAGTGGATTCCATAAAGAACGGGGGGATACAACTGGTAATAAATACACCCAGCGGTAAATTGAGCAAGTATGACGATTCATACATACGCAAATCAGCTGTCAGATATAAGGTTTCATATATTACCACCCCGGCTGCGGCTATTGCTGCAGTAAAGGGTATTGAGGCATATTTGGGAGATCCGGGTATCGTAAAATCAATCCAGGAGTATCACAGGGATATTGACCGTATCTCCAAAGACCGGGGAGTCAACGGAAAATGAGATTATTGGGTGACAACTGCGGTGTATTTGGAATTGTAAAGGACTCCGGCTGTGTGGAGGATATTTACAGAGGCCTTGATTTCCTTCAGCACCGGGGGCAGCAGTTTTGCGGAATAGCAGTCTTGGAAGAGCAAAGGATAAGACACATAACTCATTACGGCCGGGTGGGCAATACATTTACCTCCAGTGAACTTGGCACCTTCAAGGGCAATACGGGCATAGGTCATGTCAGCCTGAAGGAAAGGCAGCCCATGGTATGGCAGGGTGCAGTGGGCGAGATCGCCGTTGCATTCAGCGGCAACATAATAAACAGCGATGAATTGTTAACGGATATGAAAGACAGGGGAAAGGCCTTTTACCACGGACTGGATATAGAGATCATCTCAAAGCTTATCATGGAGGAAAAGGACCTTACTTCCGGTATTTCCATGCTTGCCGAGAAGATAAAAGGCTCTTATTCACTCGTTGTTTTGGCCCGGGAGGGTATATATGCCGCAAGAGACCTGTATGGCTACAGGCCACTTATTTTGGCCCACGGAGATAATACCTGTTTAGTGTCTTCCGAGTCTCGAGCCGCAAGGAACCTGGGGTACGATATCCTTAGAGACGTAAGGCCGGGAGAGATAGTACTTCTTTCTCACAATGGCTTCAAGACTTTAAAGCAGCTTGAAAGCCCGGGAAGCGCCTTCTGTGCCTTTGAATGGGCCTACACTGCCAGCATGGACAGTGTAATAGAAGGCCTGTATGTCCAGGAGGCCAGAAACAATCTTGGAAGCAGGCTTGCAGAAAGGGATATAAGAGAAGGGGGCCTTCCAGGGGATCTCGTGGCCCCTGTACCTCTTTCCGGGATAGGACATGCCCTTGGGTATCACCTGAGATCCGGGCTCCCCTATCAAGAGGTATTCCTTTACAACAGATATGCAGACAGAAGCTATACCCAGTTGACCCAGGAAGACCGGGAAAGAATGGCAAAGAAAAAACTCTCAGTGTTGGAATTTGCCGTTAAGGGAAAGAAGATCGTTCTTTGCGATGACTCCATAGTCCGGGGTACCCAGATAAAAAACAAGGTAGGAGAACTTAAAATGGCCGGGGCAAAAGAGACCCACGTAAGGGTTGCCTGCCCCCCCCTTATGTATCCCTGCGATTACGGCATTTCCACCCGGAGAGCGGAGGAACTTCTGGCCCGGCAATATTTCCGGAACGGTGATATCAATACGCTGGATGAACTCAGGCCCATGGAGAAATGGGTAGCCAAGGAGATAAACGCGGACTCGGTAAAATACAACAGCATAAACACCTTTGTAGAGGCGCTGGGCATTCCGAGAGAAAGGCTTTGCCTGAAATGCTGGGACGGAAAGCATCCGGCCAAGCAACAATAAAAAAGACCCTCCTGCATAAACACCTTTAACCCGGATCGTGCAGTAGTCGCCTCCTGCACAATCCGGGTTTAATACAAAAAGATTCAAGAAAAATACAAGAAATATGATTTACCTAAACATCCTAGCCCAATAAAAAACTTGACAAAAAAATTTTATTTATTTAGTTTTATCCGCAAAACTTAGTTTGTTTATCCTAAACTTTTCTGAAAAATAAAATGAAAGATCCACGCAAAGCATATATTACCCCTACCATGGAGGATTACCTGGAGGCAATATTTAATCTCGGAAAGGATAAGAGGGCTGTCAGGGTAAAGGACATTGCCAACAGGTTGGGGGTAAAGATGCCTTCTGTTACCAGCATGCTGAGAAACCTTGCAGACAAAGGAATGATCGAATATGAGAGATATGGATATTTGGAGTTAACTGAGAAGGGGTTTGCGGTTGGGAGAGAAGTTGATAGAAGGCATCAGACAATCAGGGCATTCCTTGTTGATATCCTTCAAACGGATTATGATCAGGCGGATAAAGATGCCTGCAAAATGGAGCATGCTATAAGCCCGCAGACGCTCAAAAGGATGGTGGACTTTATGGAGTTCATCGAAAAATGCCCCCGGGGAGGATCAGACTGGCTGGAAAATTTTAATGAATACCGAAAAGAGGGAAGGCCCACTAAAAGAAACATTGAAAAGATGAGACGATTTGCCAAGGCATACAATAAAAAAATAAAGGATTTGGAGAGGTAAAAAAGCAATCTCAAAAAAATAGCGCAGAAACCGCTTTTTTGGCCTTTCGACTCACAATTAACAGGGGAAGAAACATCCATGCAAAATAAAAATCTTATTCCGCTTACCCGTATGAAGCCGGGACAGAGTGGACTTGTTTGCAAGATCCAAGGCGGTTTCGGAATGATCAACCGGCTTAACGCTCTGGGTATCGTCACCGGGAAGAAGGTAACCAAGATTAGCTCCATGATTGCTAGGGGGCCGGTCACCATAGAGGTTGACCGGGTCCAGGTGGCCATCGGCTTTTCCATGGCCGGAAGAATTTTAATTGATTTAAATCAGTCGGCATGAAAAAGATCTTACTTATAGGAAACCCCAATGTTGGCAAGAGTGTCCTTTTTTCTCGCTTGACCGGAGTGCGGACCACTGTATCCAATTATCCGGGAACCACTATAAGTTATACCCGGGGTTTTCTTAAGATAGGGGAAGAGAGGTACGAAATTATTGATGTGCCGGGTACCTATACCCTGGCATCCACAAGCGAGGCAGAGAAAATTGCCCTGAAAATGCTTGAAAAAGGTGATATAGCCATAAATGTAATAAATGCCATTAACCTTGAAAGAAGTCTCTATCTCACCCTGCAATTACTGGAAAAGGATATACCGGTAATTGTGGCCCTGAACATGTGGGACGACACTAAACACAGGGGGATACATATCGACCTGGAAAAATTGAGGGCATTTTTAGGGGTGCCGATTGTCCCCACTGTAGCGGTAACAGGAGAAGGCATAAAGGAGCTTGCAGACAATGTTGTCAATGCCGCGTCGCCCCATATTCCTGAGCATAATCGGGAAGAGCATTGGGCCACTATAGGTAACATAATAGACCAGGTACAAAGTATCGAGCACAGGCACCATACCTGGCTGGAGACCCTTCAGGATGCAAGCGTAAAACCTTTTACCGGCGGCCTTTTAGCGATAATTGTATTAATTGTTTCCTTTATGGTCATAAGATTTATCGGGGAGGGTCTTATAGGCTATGTTTTTGAGCCCTTTTTTAACGAAATATGGGCACCTGTAGTATTAAAAATAAGCCGGCTTATGGGCGGAGAGGGCCTGATTCATGATATCCTGGTAGGCAGCATCGGAGGGAAAGGTGTTGACTTCGTAGAATCATTCGGCCTTCTTTCAAGCGGCCTCTACGTACCTTTTGCCATGGTATTGCCCTATATAATTTCCTTTTACCTTGTTTTAGGATTGTTGGAGGATGTGGGCTATCTTCCCAGGCTGGCTGTTTTAATGGACAGCTTCATGCACTGGCTGGGTTTGCATGGATATGCCATCATACCCACCCTGCTCGGCCTGGGGTGCAATGTGCCGGCTGTTCTTGCTACACGTATCTTGGAAAGCAAAAGAGAGAGGTTCATAGCCTCTACCCTGGTGACCATTGCCGTACCCTGTGCAGCTCTTCAGGCTATGATTTTCGGACTGGTTGGAAGGGAGGGGGCAGTATATGTACTTATGGTGTATGGAACTTTATTTGCAGTATGGATAGTTCTGGGCATGATAATGAATCGTACGGTAAAGGGTTTTAGCCCTGAATTGCTTATAGAGATTCCTCCTTATCGCCTGCCGCCATGGCGGATAGTTCTTCAAAAGATGTGGATGAGGGTCTATGGGTTTTTGGCAGAGGCTATGCCCATAATTCTGGGTGCCATTCTGGCAATAAACCTTTTGAACATCTTTGGCTTTTTCGACATTATCGCTAAATTTACCGCCCCTGTAATAACAGGCATCCTCGGACTTCCCAAGGAAGCGGTTACATCCCTGATTATAGGCTTTCTTCGCAAGGATGTGGCATTAGGAATGCTTGCCCCTCTTTCTTTGAGTGCAAGCCAGCTGGTGATAGCTAGCGTGGTGCTGGCCATGTTCTTCCCATGTATAGCTACTTTTGTGGTGCTCCTTCGGGAACTCGGCTTAATTTATATGCTTAAAGCCGCGGCCCTGATGATATCCTCTGCTTTGATAGTAGGCGGGATATTGAACCTAATATTGTAGCCGGTCATCCAGGGAAGCACATTGAACCGAAAAAAACACCCGGAGGATTCCATTATGCCTAGCCTTATCTTTCCCTCCAAACTTTGCTGTGTCGGCTGAAAAATTGTATTTAGAATTCTATCCCGGCGACGAATTTTTGGCAAAAGCAATTATTTGGGTTGAACCCAGGCTGCTGCACAATCCGGGTTGAACAGGAATTTGTGCACTTTGCCTAAACCTTTGTGCAAGTATGATATTGGTGTTTTAAATTAGGCTGAAATATCAAATGGTTATAATTGGCATAAGAATTGCTGATAAGGTTATATAGTAGACATAGAGATTTAAATAAAAAGGCTTTTAATTAAGATTCATTATGGAAGGACATCTCAATATATCATCACATAGAAACGGAGAAAATCTGCATTTAAAATTGTGTGGAGACTTTAATACGGCCGGAGCTGAAAAACTTTTTTCTAAAATAAAGGAGTTTTTTGATTTCCATGCCGAAAAAAAACGAAACACAAGAAATTTGTGTTCACACAGGATTTTTATACATACAGACTGTTAGAAGAAAAATAAACAAGGTTAAAAAAAGTTGTTGCATAATAACAAATTTGGTGTTACCAAATAATACACGGAATATTTCAGTTAAAACTTTTAATGTAAAAAATATAAGACCATGCTTGAACAGAATAGGATGCAGAGAATAAATAAAAAAGAAACTCATGAAGAAATACGGGAGATTGTATATCTTATCCGCAGGCTTATGCAGGCCGGTGAACTGTACACTAAGGAATTGAGCAAAAAATATCAAATAAGCGCACCTCAACTTCATTGTCTTCTTACCCTCCATGAAAACGGAGACATTCCTCCATCCCAGATTGCAAGGCACATTATGGTGAAATCCAGCACTGTTACCGGTATTATCGACCGGCTCGAACAAAAGGGATTGGTAAGAAGGGTGAGAAATTCGCCTGATCGCAGGGTGATAACCATTGAATTGACAGAGTCCGGAAAGGAACTTGCACGGCATGCGCCACCCCCTATACAACAGAAGATAATAGACGGCGTGAAAAAACTCCCTAAAAGTGAGATAGACAAAATCGTGGACGGGCTTAATATGTTAACCCATATGCTTGACGTTCAGGACTTGGAAGTCGAATAGCCCCTCTTGTATCCGCCTTTTAAATTTCCAGGCACAGGCTTGCAATGCAATTTATCCACTCTAAGGCAATGCAGTAAAATTTTAAATTGTAAGTAGAGATATAAGTTATTGAAATAACAAATTAATAAGAATTAATTTGGAACAATTTTAAAAATGGTTTGACATGTTTAGTTGTCGCTATTATAATATACTTTCATCTCAAATAATTTCAGATGATATTGTAATAGTAAAATTATTTGGAATTGACCTTAAATCTTTGAATTTTTTGATGATTAAACTGTAGATCGAAGGGCTTTTTAAATCAATTTTTAAGGAGAGATTAATGAACGAGGAAAGAATCGAAAAATCAAAATCCTTGCTTGGAAAGGATACGGTAGAAATGCTTTTGCAGGTGCATCAAGATGCATTATGGATTCTTGAGAACATGGGCGTAGGCTGTAAACAGCCGGATATCCAGGCCGCATTCAGGGAATACGAGGAGCAAGGAAAGGCGGTTGTTTACAACAACAGGATTTATATCCTGCGTGAACTTGTAGAAGAATGCCTTCAGAAGACCCCTGGCCCGGACGAATTCTTTGTGCCGATGAATAGTTTTTTTATTGGGGGCACGGCGCCATACATCTATGATGACAAGGCAGGGCACGGCGGATTAGAGCCGAATTCGGAGGACGCAGTAAAGATTTGCCGTATAGCAGAGAAAAACCGAATGGTATCTGGAATGGGAAGGGGAATAAAACTCAAGGACGAGGTAGAGCAGATGAATATAATGAACGATAACTGCTCCAAGCCCATTTATTTTGCCGTTACATCCGACCGCTCTCTGGCCAGGGCCAGGGAAATATACGAACAGAGAAAGAACATTATGATAGTTTTTTGCCTTACCCGTCCGCCCTTAGAGGTAAGCGAGAACTTTTCGGAGCATTACGTAAAGGTGGTTAAGGCCGGTTTGCCTGTATTTATTTCCGCCATGCCCATGGGGGGTATAAGCGCACCCTTTTGTTTTAGTGGTGTACTTGCTATGACCCATGCAGAGGTTCTTTTCGGAATATGCGCAGCGCAGCTTCTTAACCCGGGTGTAACCTGTGTTCATGCAGGCTTCCCAAATATAGCCGATCCAAGACTGGAGTACAATCCCAATTATGGACTGGTAAGTCACAACCTGTTGAATATATTGATGTGCCACTTGAATCTAATGCTGGATCTGCCGTCTTTCCAGAGTGGAGGCACCACGCACGAAGAACACCCCACGAAACGGGCCTATGAGGATGCCAGGATGGGGCAGGCCCTGTGTATCAAATACGGTTTTCATATGATCCGACACCCCTTTGCCTTCCTTAGGTATCTTATTGATTTTTCTATTGCCAAACTGGAGAAGGCTACCCGGATCGCCGAGGAGGTAAGCCCGGATGATGCCCCTGAGGTTGATATGCCGGGTTACGACGAAAGGGGCATGGAGTCCATTAAAAGGATAGGCTTGGGCATGTACATGGATGATCCCCTTACCACAGCGAATGTTGGAAAAGTCTTTGTCGAATAAAATGCAAACAATGCTGAAAGGCATAACAATATGAGAAACATAATTTTTTACTTTTACAGGAGATATAAGGCCCATTATCCGCATATTAGGCCCAGTTCACACCATGAATAAACGTTTAAGGAGGTTAAAGACATGGCAAGTATAGCGGGGATTGTTTCCCAAAAAGGAAAGATAGAGGATGATACAGCCCAGCAAATTGGGCGCATGTTGGAACTGATGCGCCACCGGGGCCCCGATAATATGATAATCCGATCGCTCACCGACGACAGGGGCTCATTAGGCGCAAACGAGGTAATCCTCTCGCCCGATAGAACATACTCGACATCCCTAGAGGAGCCGCCTTTTCTGCTTTTTGATGGAAAATTATTCAATGACAGACCCGAGGGGCAGACCGATATCGATCTTTTCAGGGAGTACTATGAAAAACATGAGAGGGAGTGCTTCCAGCGGCTGGAGGGCAGTTATTCCTGCGCAATTGTTGAAAAGGATGACGAGGTGATTCTGGTGCGGGACCCTGTAGGGGCCAGGCCGCTTTTTTACGGATGGAGCGACAGCGTTTTTTATTTCAGCACCGAGGCAAAGGGGTTGATCGATCATATCCAGTTTGATGTCCAGGAGCTTCCTCCCGGATGCATATACAGCACCAGAAAGGGAATGAAGGAGTTTGATCCGTTTATCCCCGAGGTCCCGGAATTCGGGGATTTGAAGGAGGCGGCAAAGATCCTTCGCAAGATCCTGATCGAGGCGGTTAAAAAGAGAATGGACGGAGTGGGAGCGGTTTCATTAAGCGGGGGTCTGGACAGCTCTATCATTGCCGCTATTGCTAATGAGTTCAATCCGGATTTGCAGATATTTACCGGTACCGTGGACCGGGCAGAAGGACCGGACCTGGAAAACGCCAAAATAATGGCCGGTTTCCTGGGAAAAGAAAAGGATCACCATATCTATCGCATTACAGATGAGGATATCGATAATGCCGTCACCACTGCGGTATGGCACCTTGAGAGCTTCGACGAGGATTGCGTTTCGGGAATTATTTCCAATTACTATGTATCAAAAATGGTCAAAGAGTATACCAATAGTGTCCTTGTAGGCGAAGGGGCAGATGAGTTGTTCGGGGGTTACCGGATGGTTTTGAAGAACCCCAAGGTAAAAAGCCCGGAGCAAAGGGAGCGATTGGCCGTTAAGCTGCTGGAAATAGCATACAATACAGCCCTGAGGAGACTGGACCGGTCTTGGTATGCAAACGGTGTGAATTACCGGGTACCGTTCCTGGATTCAAAGGTTATCACCCTTGCCAGAAAGATACCCATGGACTGGAAGATTTACGGCGAAAAACAGGTTGAAAAGTACATTCTGAGAGAGGCCTTTCGGGATATGCTTCCGGAGAAAATCGCCAACCGGGAAAAACTCAGATTTGCCATGGGAACCGGTATGGACGATGTAATGGATGGTGTGGTGTCACAGAAGATAGATCCGGAGGAAATAAAGCAAAGACCCAAGGCGGCCTATGGTCTGCCTTTTTCAACCTTTAAAGAACTTTATTACTATGATGAATTCTTACGGCTTTTCCCTCCTGCGTATGAAAAGCTTACTGCGCGGTGGGACCCGTTCAAATAGGTACAGGAGGTAGTTATGTCGTTTCCTACGAATTACAAATATATAATCATCGGCGCCGGGATTCACGGGCTGAGCACTGCCTGGCATTTGGCAAAGGAACTCAAAGGAAAAAACCGGGGCTCCGGAAAAGATATCTTGCTGTTGGACAAGGGCGCCATCGGTGCCGGCGCTTCCGGGATCGCCTGCGGCGTGGTAAGAAATAACTATTTTCAGCCGGCCATGCGTGAAATCATGGCCCACAGCGTGGACCTGTGGGAACAGGATGCCGAGGGCTATGGCTATTATCCCGTTGGGTACATGCAGATTGCCTATGAGGCGATGCACGAAGATGTGGCTGAGATTTACAAGCAGCAAAAGGCTATAGGGTATACATCTGAGTTTGTCGAAGGCGAAAAGGACTGCTTGAATTACATGCGCGAGAACATTTTCCATGACTGGCAGGCGAAAAACATTACCTCAATCCTGCACGAGAAGAAGGGTGGATACGCCCATAATACCAAGTCTCTTTATAGGCTGGCTGACAAGGCTGAGGCCGAAGGTGTTCGGATAATGACAGGTATTGAAATTACAGGCTTAAAGAAAAACGGCGGTGCGGTCACCGCTGTAGAGACGCCAGGGGGAACAATCAACTGCGATTATGTGGTTATTGCGCCGGGACCTTGGGCCCAGAAATTCTGGAATATGCTCGATCTGCCCTATCGTATAGATGTCAGGGATAATGACGATAATATTCATAAGGACATGAAGATGTGGACCCACTGGTGTTTGGTTGAAGGCACCCTGGGAGTGGAACCGGAATTTGGCAACGATAACAAGGGAGACCTTCCGCCGGTTATTCACGTGGATACCGATGCGGCCCTTTATTCCAGTGAAGACGGCTCATTGATTACCGAGGAGCCGTGGGGCATATATTACAAGCCTGATTTCAACTTTGGAGGTATCCAGGGAGGATCGGCCCCTTACATAGTAGAAGGGGACCCCGATGTAGATCCTTACGGGATTGATTCCCCGGATTTTGTGGTGGGGCCCGAGTTTGTTCACATGTGGACATCAGCCCTGGCCCACTGCCAGAAAAGGTACGAAGATAAATATAGACATTACAAGGACGAGCCTTCAGGGGGTCTGGGCTGTTTTACCCCGGATAATTTTCCCATATTTGATGTGTTTAATCAGAATTGTTACATGATACTGGATTCCAACCATGGCTATAAAATGATAGGCATAGGCCTGCTTGTGGCCAAAGAGATATTAGGCGAGGAACAGTCTTTACTCAAGCCCTTCAGATTTGAACGGTACCAAAACGGGGAGCTGCATCCGGTTTCTCACAGTCCTTTTCCATGGAGCTAAATATAGAACAATATGGAGCTTACTATCCTTGGATCAGGGGGATGCATGGTTATCCCCAAGCCTTTGTGCAAGTGCAGCGTTTGCGAAGAGGCGAGGAAAAAGGGTGTACCCTATGTAAGAACGGGTCCTTCCGCTTTCCTGCATGACGAGAAGATCCTTATCGATACACCTGCAGAGATTGCCCTTCAATTGAACCGTTCAGGGATAGATGAGGTGGATTATATAATCTTTACCCATCTCGATCCCGATCACGTGGAGGGCTTTCGGGTGGTGGAGCAGATTACCCTTGATTTTCGGACTTGGCAGGCCCACGAGGGAAGTACCATAAAACTGGTGCTTCCACGGGAAATCGATGAAAGGTTGAGTGATATAACCACAGTATACGGACCTGTGATAGATTTTTATGAAGAAAGGGGATTCATCGAGAGAATATCATTTGGTGGTGAAATAGATCTTGGGTCGGTAAGTTTAACTCCTGTTCAGATAGAGGGAAGTTTTCCGGAGACCTTTGTATACGTTTTCCAAAAACAAGGAAAGAAGCTGGTCTATGCACCTTGTGACATTAAACCTTTTCCAGAATACAGGGAAGAATTGCAGGCACCAGACCTTTTGGTTATACAACCGGGCATATTTGAAAATGAACTCAAGCACGGATTTGTATATCCTGAGGATCATATCTCAAGGACCACCCTTTATACATTTCAGGAAACCATGGCACTGGCTGAAAGGATCGGGGCCCGAGAGATTTTGTTCATTCACCTCGAGGAGTATTGGAACAGAAGCCATGATGACTATATGGCCATCCAGGAAAAATACGGCAATATTCGCTTTGCTCATGACGGTATGCGGGTTAGCGTATGACAACTAACTAGAGAGAGGTAAAAAATATGGAAATTGATAACAGTTATCTTGAACGGATTCATCAGGATTCACTTAGAGTATTGGAGGAAGTCGGAGTGAAATGCAATTCGCCGGAGATCAAGCGTATTTTCGAGGATACCGGTCTGGCAGCCTTTGACAATACCACCGGGCACATTCACGTTTTGCCCGCGCTTGTAGAGCAGGCCCTGAATACTGCGCCTAAAAGAGACCAGTACTGGATTCCCGAAAATTCCTTTGGCGTAGGCGGGACTGCGCCTTTTGTCTATGACGATCGCACAGGTGACCTAATGGAACCAACCTTTGAGCAGTTGGTGCGAATAGCCACTGTTGTAAACGAGACGGACATTATCAATTTCATGGCCAGGGGGATCCTGCTTAAAAAGCAGGAGGTAAAGGTAATGGACACCATTACAGAACATTGCAAAAAGCCTATATATGTAGCTGCGGTTACCGATGAAGGAATCGCAAGGGCGGAAGAGATCCATAAAAAGAGAGGCAAGTTTACATTGCAATTTTCCATAATAAACAGCCCTTTGAATATTATAGAAAGCATGATGCCGCCGTTTCTTGCCTGCGTAAAAAAGGGCATACCTATCTATGTTTCCACCATGCCCATGGCCGGCCTTTCCGCACCGTACTGCATGTCCGGCCTTTTAACCCTTACTCATGCTGAGGCCTTGTTCGGTATCACCCTGACCCAGCTGATAAAACCCGGACTGATGGTTGTGCACGCGGGACTTCCCTCCATAGCAAATATCAAAAAGAATTATGCGGTGGACTTGGGACTGATTTCCCACAACGTAGCCAATCTTCTAACCGAAAAAGTGAATAAGATGCTCGATATTCCCTCTGTGCAGACTGCGTGCACCACCAGTCAGGATGCACCCAATAAAAAGGCGGAGGAGGAGGCAATCAACGGCTATGCCCTCATGAAAAAACATGGCTTTCACCAGATGAGGCACGCCTTTGGTTTTCTTAGGGAGCTTATTTCTTTTTCCATAGCCAAGCTGGAAAGGCATGCGGAACTTTGCAGGGAGACAACCCCGGATCAGGCTCCTGATTGCGAACTGGATCCATATGACCCTGAGGGCTTGGATGCCATAATCCGAAACGGCAGCAAGGCCAACTATATGAGGGATAGCCATACTCTGAAAAACACCGGGAAATGTTTTTTGTCCTGAGCAAGCGGATATTTTTTTTCCAAAACCTGACGGACTCGTAAAAAGCTCCGCTATGCCGACACGTCGGCATTATAATGGAAAG